>NZ_JBKZWT010000312.1:0-4227 GCF_047759905.1 Sinomonas sp. G460-2
AGGCGGTGCGCGGCACGCTCGTGCTGACGCTCGCCGGCCGTCTCCTCGCCGACGCCGTGGTGCGCCGGCTCATGCCGTAACTGGCCGGCTCATGCCCCGGCTGCCCCGGGGGCCCGGCTACTTGATCCAGCGGAGGTTGAACCGGTAGCGGAAGGGCTGGCCGCGGTTGACCTCGATCCCGGCGGCGACGGACATGACGGCGAGCGCGACCCACACGAGCGTCGCGAGCACCGAGAACACGCTGCCGACCACCGGAATGAACGAGAGGAGGTTCAGGAACAGGGCCGCAAGCGTCGGGGGAAGCGTGAAGTTGAGCGCTTCCTTGGACTCTTGGGCCGTGAACGGGCCGCGATCCTTGAACGAAAGGTAGACGAGGAGCGACGGAAGGCATCCGAGGATGCCGCCGAAGTGCGCGAGTGTGGCCCACTGGCGGTCCTCGCCGGCCGTGAACGGCTCGCTGCCACCCACGTTCCCGAGCCGCCTTTCGTGGGGCTCATGGTGATCCTGCCAGTTCTCGGGCACAGCACGTCCTTGCGGGGTCGGAGGTCTCAGGGCTTGCTCCAAGAATACCGAATCCGTCATACCGGATCACGCCGTGAGGAAGTCGATCACCTCTTCGACCCTGCCCAGCAGCGCGGGTTCGAGATCCGCGTACGTCCGCACCGCGCCGAGGAGCTTCTGCCAGCCCAGCCCGATGTCCTCGGCGGTCGCATGGGGCCAGCCGAAGGCCCGGAGGATCCCGGTCTTCCAGTCGGTCCCTCGGGGCACAGCCGGCCACGCGGGGATGCCGAGGGTCTGCGGGCGGATGGCCTGCCACACGTCAACGTACGGGTGGCCGACGATGAGCACGTTGCCCGCGGCGCCCGGCACGGCGAGGGCCCGCTCGGCGATGCGGCTCTCCTTCGAGCCCGCCACGAGGTGGTCCACGAGGATGCCGAGCCGGCGCTCGGGGCCGGGTCGGAAGTCGGCCACCGCCGCCGCGAGGTCATCGACGCCGTGCAGCGGCTCGACCACGATCCCCTCGATCCGCAGGTCGTCCCCCCAAACCCGCTCGACGAGTTCGGCGTCATGCTTGCCTTCGACCCAGATGCGGCTCGCGCGCGCAACGCGGGCCCGAGCGCCGTCGACCGCTACGGATCCCGAGGCCGTCCGCTTCGGGCCCGAATTCGCGGCCCGGGCGGCCGGGGGAGTGAGGCGGATGGGCCGCCCCTCGAGGAGGAATCCATGGCCCAGCTCGAAGGAGCGCGAGCGCCCCCGACGGTCCTCGAGGGCGAAGACATGCATGCCGCCCGACTTCTCGACGCGGGTGACGGCTCCGACCCAGCCGCTCTGCGAGTCCTCAAGCACCATGCCGAGCTCGATCGGCACGTCCGGGGGAGCGGTCTTCTTGGGGGCCGTGAGGTCGATCGGCCCCCACTGGTCGTAGGACATTGAGGTCCGTTCTCCCTTGCTGCCGAGCTTGTCGCTCAGCTGCCGCTGAGCGGATCCGCTCCATGGTACGCGGGCGGCCGCGGACGCGGTCCCCGACGGGCGCGGCGTGTCCCGTATGCTGGGTTGCTCCGGGGCGGGGCGCATAATGGATCTAGCACTTGGGGAGAGAGAGTGCTAACAAATCGCTCGGAAGCATGCGCACGTCGCGCTGCCGATGTCGTCCTCAGGGGAGGTGGAATGAACGAGCCGCGAAAGCTCGAGGTGCTCCGGGCCATCGTCGACGACTACGTCCACTACCGCGAGCCCGTCGGCTCGAAGGCTCTCGTGGAGCGCCACCGGCTGGGGGTTTCGAGCGCGACGATCCGCAACGACATGGCGACGCTCGAGGACGAGGGGCTCATCATGGCCCCGCACACGAGTGCGGGCCGCGTCCCGACGGACAAGGGCTACCGCGTGTTCGTCGACCAGCTCTCGAC
Organism: Sinomonas sp. G460-2; assembly: GCF_047759905.1. Classification (NCBI taxonomy): domain Bacteria; kingdom Bacillati; phylum Actinomycetota; class Actinomycetes; order Micrococcales; family Micrococcaceae; genus Sinomonas; species Sinomonas sp. G460-2. Next base: position 1,908 of record NZ_JBKZWT010000312.1, read on the forward strand.
CGTCCGCCCGCTTTCGGCAGCCGAGCGGCACGCGATCCAGTCGCTCCTCGAGGGCGCCGACGATCTCGACGACGTCCTAGAGCGGACCGTTAGGCTGCTGTCCCACCTGACCAATCAGGTCGCCGTCGTCCAGTATCCGCAACTCGGGCGCGCCCATGTTCGGCACATCGAGGCTGTGGGCCTCGCGCCGCGCCAGGTCCTGCTCGTGCTCATCGCGGACAGCGGGACGGTCGAGCAGCGAGTCGTGACGGTGGGCGAGGATCTCGACCTCGATCGCCTCGCGTTCCTGCGCCAGAGCTTCCTCGCGTCCGCCGGCGGGCAGCCCGTCGGCCAGCTTGGGGCCAACCTCGCGAGCGTCATGGATACCCTCCTGCCGGAGGACAAGGCCGTTGCGGCCGAGCTCGCGGCAGGGCTCGGTGCCCTCGCAGCGTCGAGCCGAGAAGACCGCATCGTCACGGCCGGGACCGCGTACCTCGCGCGGTCGAACAGCGACTTCCTGCTGAGCATCTCGCCCGTGCTCGAGGCGCTTGAGGAGCAGGTCGTGCTCCTCCGCCTCCTCTCGGAGATGGCCAGCGATCCGCGCGGCGTGGCCGTAGCGATCGGGCACGAGACCGCCGCGGATTCGCTCCTCGAGACCTCAGTCGTGGCCACCGGCTACGGACGGGACGACGCCAAGATCGGCATCTTGGGCCCCACCCGCATGGACTACCCGGCGTCGATGGCCGCAGTGCGCGCCGTGGCACGGTACCTCTCCAAGATCCTCGCCGGAAGCTGAACGCCGGAAGCAGAAGCTGAAGGCTGAAGAGAAAGAAGACAGTGAGCAGCCACTACGAAACCCTCGGCGTGTCCCCGGATGCGAGCGGCGAGGAGATCAAGAAGGCCTACAGAAAGCTGGCCCGCAAGTACCACCCGGACGTCAACCCGGGTGAGGAGGCGTCCGAGCGCTTCAAGGCGGTCACCCACGCCTACGAGGTCCTCTCCGACCCGGACAAGCGCCGGATCTACGACACGACCGGCAACGAGAACGGCACGGACAACGGCTTCTCGGGCGCCTACAACGGCGCGGGCTTCGCGTTCCAGGACATCTTCGAGACGTTCTTCGGGGGCGGCGGGCAGCAGTCCGGCCCCGCGTCCCGAGTCCGCCGCGGCCAGGACGCGCTCATTGCCGTCCGCATCGAGCTCAAGGACGCTGTGTTCGGCGTCAACAAGAAGATCGAGGTCGACACCGCCGTGCTGTGTACACGGTGTGACGGCTCGTGCTGCGAGCCCGGCACCGAACCGGTTCGCTGCGCCGTGTGCGGCGGCTCGGGGCACGTCCAGCGCGCGGTCCGCTCGATCCTCGGCCAGGTCATGACCACGGCCACCTGCCCCACGTGCAACGGCTTCGGCACCGAGATCCCGAGCCCGTGCAACGAGTGCGGCGGCGAGGGCCGCGTCCGCAGCCGGCGCGCGCTCACCGTCAAGATCCCCGCCGGCGTCTCGACAGGGACCCGCATCCAGCTCGCGGGCCAAGGCGAGGCGGGCACCGCTGGCGGGCCGTCCGGCGACCTCTATGTTGAGATCCGCGTCGCCACCCACACCACGTTCACGCGCGACGGCGACCAGCTGCACGCGACCCTGAGCGTCCCCATGACGGCCGCGGCCCTCGGAACAGAGCTCACGCTCGAGACGTTCGACGGCGAGCAGTCCATCACGCTCCGCCCCGGCACCCAGTCCGGCGACGTCGTCACGCTTCCCCACCTCGGCGTCGCCCGACTCCGCGGCGCGGGCCGCGGCGACCTGCTCGTCCACGTCAACGTCGAGGTCCCCACGAAGCTGGACCCCGAGCAGGAGGAGCTGCTCCGCCAGCTCGCGAAGCTCCGCGGCGAGCACGTGGCCGAGGGCAAGCTCGTGGGCACGGGCGGGGGAGTGTTCGCCAAGCTGCGCGACAGGTTCGGAAACCTCTGACGTGTCCAACCCGGTCTTCTTCGTCCCGGCCGGATCCCTCGACGGCCTCGTCGCTGGCAGCACGGCGACCGTGACGGGGCCCGAGGGCAGGCACGCGGCGACCGTGCGTCGGCTTGGTCGTGGGGAGCCCGTGGACCTCGTCGACGGGCGAGGCACGCGGGCACGAGGCCGGGTGTCCCGCGCGGAAGGTGACGTGCTCGCCGTCGTGCTCGACGCCGTCGACCGCGAGCCGCAGCCGCCCTACCGCCTGGTCCTCGTCCAGGCGCTCGCGAAGGGCGACCGGGACGAGCTCGCCGCCGAGGCGGCGACGGAGCTGGGTGCCGACGTCGTCGTTCCGTGGCAGGCCGAGCGCTCGATCGTGCGGTGGAAGGGC
>NZ_JBKZWT010000313.1:0-4210 GCF_047759905.1 Sinomonas sp. G460-2
TGGCGCTCGCCGGAGCGGGGGCGCCAACCACCGTGCCGACGGCGGTGCCGAGGCTTGCGATCGCCTGGCCAGCCCCCGAAGCGGCCTTGTCGACGGCGGGGGAGAGCGGAGCGAGCGGGCCGGTGAGGACAGGAGCCACACCAGCGGGGGTCGATTCGACGACGGTGGCGAGCGCCGTCGTCGTCTGCTGGACTGCCGTGCCCGCGGTGCCCAGCGCGTGCGGCACGGCGGGGACGATGGTCGCGGTGGTGCGATCGACCGGCGCCGTGACGCTGGAAGCCGTGGTCGGGATGGGCGCACCGACCGTGGAGGTGACTACCTTGGCCGGCGCGGTCACCGCCGCGACGGCGGAAGTGACCGGCGCGCCGAGCAGATCGCTCGAGGCGGAGGCAGCCGCGCCAGAGAGCAGGAGCCAGCCAAAACCTAGGCCTGCGGCGATGAGTGCGTAGCGCAAGAGAGCGATGGCGCGGAATGGCGTAACGCGCATGCTCCCCCTTGTCGATTCTGAGACCTCGAATCTCAAATTCCCCGAAACCCGCGGAAAGTTACTGCCGAGTTTTCTCCAAACAAACTCTATGATTACCCGGGGCAACTGTCCAGTGCAATCCCCGCGAATCTACTCTGCGGCCAAGGCCTCGCGCACGTCCGATCGAGGGCAGGCTCGGGGCTGGCCGAGAATGTTTGGCGCTCGCGGCGTCATGATCCGGCAGTGGCGCTCTCTCCTTTCGTGCAAGGTCATGTGATCTGCGTCGCATCACGCGGCAAAAAACCGAGGAGTCCTAACATGCAAGATGCCCTCACGAACGGCCTGAGCACGGTGGTCGACTTCGTTCCCAAACTCCTGCTGTTTATCGTCATCCTGGTCGTGGGGCTCTTCGTTGCCCGGCTCGTCGCGAAGGGGCTCTTGATGGTGCTTCGGCGCCTCGGCTTCGATCGGCTGGTCGAGCGCGGCGGCCTCAAGCAGATGCTCGCGAAGTCGGCTATCGACCCGACAGACCTCATCGTCAAGGTGATCTACTACGCGATCGTGCTGCTCGTGCTGCAGTTCGCCTTTGGCGTGTTTGGGCCCAACCCGATCAGCACCCTGCTCACCACGATCGTCGCGTTCCTCCCGAAGGTCGCCGTCGCGCTCGTCATCGTCGTCGTCACCGCGGCAATCGCGAACGCGGTGCGCGGCCTCGTCGCCTCCGCCCTGTCGGGCGCGTCCTTCGGCCGCCTGCTCGGCACGATCACTTATGTTGCGATCCTCGCGCTCGGCGTCATCGCGGCCCTGAACCAGGTGGACATCGCGGTCACCGTCACGATGCCCGTGCTCATCGCCGTTCTCGCGACGGCGGCTGGCATCGCAATCGTCGGCGTGGGCGGCGGGCTTGTCGGCCCCATGTCGCGCCGCTGGGAGGGCTACCTTTCGCGCGCCGAGGGCGAGGTGGATGGTCTCCCCACGGCGGGCGACGGCTCGCACGCGGATCAGCCCCAGGCCTCGGAACAGCGCTACTGAGCACGAACGCACGGGGTCCGCAGAGGGCCCCGCAATTAAGTCAGCCGGCGCCGGCACCCGAACTCCTCGTCGAGTTCGCGTGCTGGCGCCGGCTGTGTGAAGGGGTGGTGATCAGCCGCCCCAGACATCCCCTGCGGAGAGCCGGGCTATCTGGGCGCGGGCCTGCTGTTCGCTCAGGCCGGCTTTCATGAGGGACGCAAGCAGGCGTTCCTGCAGCGTGAAGATTTCGGAATCGGTCGGACGGTGTCGGCGTTCGGAATCCACAGATCTCCTCTCGGCGGGTCCACGGCGCGCTGAGCTCTTTCGGCCGGAGCCGTGAAAAGTGGTGAATGACTAGGATCCCCACAAGAGGTGCCCCAGCTACAGGGCCCAAAGTCCCTAGACGCCGTCAGGCGGGCGGAATTTCCGCGGCCGGTCGAAGATGCGCCGCCAGGGTCTGAGCCGACTCCTCGAGTTCGACGCTGCCCTCGGCCACCCCCACCACGAGGTCAAAGACCCGGTCAGGGATCATGTCGTGCTCCGCGCCGTTCAAGGCAAGAAAGACCACGACGAAGACCCAGGCGCTGCGCTTGTTGCCGTCGATGAGCGCGTGGTTCCTCGTCACCGATTCGAGAAGAGCTGCGGCCTGAAGAGGCAGTGTGGGGTATGCGAATTGGCCCATCACGGTCGTGGAAGGACGGGCGAGGGCTGAGCCGAGCAGCCCAGCATCGCGTACGTGGAATCCCATCCTGTCGACGAGAGCGAGCGCTTCGTCCAGTTCGAGGAAGAGGCTCACGCATCAGCCAGTCGCTCGAGCGCCTCGCGATCGTGCGAAAGGGCGAACTGAAAGCCACGCTCGATGAGCTCCTCGCGGCGGCTCCTTGCGACAAACTGACGGGCCGCCTCGACCACGAGAGCATTCTTCGACATATGGCGATCAGCGGCGAGCTGGTCCAGTTCGCGATCCAGTTCCTCCGGGAGTCTCAAGGTCATCGGCATGTCCTGATGCTACCAAATTGGTATCACCGCGGCGGTCCCCGGCCGCTGTGACTTCGGGGCTTTGACTCCTGAGTTCATTTGGGGACATACTGTCGTCAAGTTACTGACGATTCGTCAGCATGATATCGACAACATGTCTCCAAGGGGTTCCATGTTTCTCGCACTCCGCGAACTGGGCTTTGCCCGAGGGCGGTTCGCCCTCATGGGCGCCGTGATCTCGCTCATCGCGCTTCTCGTCGTCCTGCTGTCGGGGCTCGCTGCGGGTCTCACGAACGACGGCGTATCCGGCCTGCGCTCGATGCCCGCCACGAGCTTCGCCTTCAGCAAGGGCACGATCACCGACAATGCGTTCAGTCGATCCCTCGTCGACCCCCAGCAGCTCGCCGCATGGAGGGACGCGCCGGGCATCGCCGCGGCCGAACCGCTGGGCGTGAGCTCGGTCCACGGCACGGCCAACGGGCAGCAGACCGACCTGACGCTCTTCGGCGCCGAGCCTTCGGGCTTCCTCTCTCCCGCCGTCTCGCGAGGCGAGAGACTGTCCGGGCCGGCCGGGATCGTCGTCTCGGAGACGGCGCGGGCCAAAGGGCTCGACCTCGGGAGCACCGTCACGCTCGACCGAATCGGCGTCGAGCTGACCGTCGTCGGGTTCACGAAGGGCCAGGCGACGTTCGGACACGTCAACGTCGCCTACCTTCCCCTCGCCACATGGCGCCTCATCGCGTCCGGCGGCGCCAAGCCCGGCCCGCCGACACAAGCCCAGGTCGACGCCGTCGCGTATCGCTACGCGAGCGCCGTTGCGGTCCAGGGCGCGTCCGGCGCGACGCCGGATCTCGCGGCGATCGACGCGCGGGCCGGAACCGTCTCGATGACCAAACCCCAAGCGTTCAACGCCTCGCCCGGCTATCAGCCCGAGACGCTCACCCTCACCATGATCCAGGTGTTCCTGTACGCGATCAGCTCGCTCGTCGTCGGCGCGTTCTTCACGGTGTGGACCATCCAGCGAAAGCACGAGCTCGCCGTCCTGCGCGCCATCGGCGCCTCGGCCGGCTATCTCCTGAGGGACGGCCTTGCGCAGGCCGCGATGCTGCTCGGTGCGTTCACAGCGCTGGGCGTCGGGGCCGCCGTCGTCCTCGGGGCCCTCATGCCCTCAACGGCCCCCTTCAGTCTCGAGCCGGCGCCCGTCGCGGTCGCGACCGCCCTGACGATCGGGCTCGGCCTCGCGGGCGCCGCCGTCGCCATCTTGCGCATCGCCCGCGTCGATCCCCTCACAGCCCTCGGAGGAAACCGATGAACGTCAATCCCGCCCCGCCTACCCCCGCCCCGCCTACCCCCGCCCCGCCTACCCCCGCCCGTCCCGTCCCTGCCCTCGACCTGACCGACGTTGTCCTCGACCTCGGCGACGGCGAGGCGAGCGTCCGCGCCCTCGACTCCGTCTCGCTCCGCATCGAGCCGGGCGAGTTCGCCGCCGTCGTCGGCCCGTCCGGCTCGGGGAAGTCCTCGCTGCTCGCCGTCGCGGGGCTTCTCTCCGCCCCGACGTCGGGCTCGGTGCGCGTCCGGGGAACCGACGTCTCGGGGCTCGGGGCCGGAGCGGCGGCCCGCTTCCGGCGCGAGAACATCGGCTTCGTGTTCCAATCGGGCAACCTCATCCCGGCCCTGACCGCGGCAGACCAGCTACGCCTCGCGGCGCGACTCGCCGGGAACCACCGCCTGGACCCCGAGCCGCTCCTCCGCGCC
>NZ_JBKZWT010000314.1:0-4175 GCF_047759905.1 Sinomonas sp. G460-2
CCCCGGCGGACTGTGTGCTCCTCGACGGGACGGGCAGCGTCGTCGAGGTCGTGCAAGGCGGGCGGACCATCGCATGATCGCCGCGCTCGGAGCGGGCTGGAGGCGCGCGTGATCCGGTACAAGGCCCCGACGATCGTGGAGCTCGCGAAGCTCCTCGGTGTCGCGCCGTCGACCGTTTCGCGCGCCTTCACCGACCCGGGCAAGCTGCTCCCCGAGACGGTGGAGAAGGTGCGGCGCAAGGCGAGCGAGATCGGCTACGTGCCGAACAACCATGCGCGCGCCCTCATCACGGGCCGCTCGAGCGTCGTCGGCATGATCGTTCCCGACATCGCGAACCCGTTCTTTCCCCCGATACTGCGACACGCGCAGCGCGCCGCCGAGGAGCGGGGGCTCTCGCTCATCCTCGCGGATTCGGACGGCGATCCGGAGCGCGAGCTCCAGCTCGTCGGGCGCCTCACGCCGCAGGTCGAGGGACTCGTGCTCGCCGCGTCGCGCCTCCCCGAGAAGAGCCTCGTGACCATCGCGGACCGCCTCCCCACGGTGCTCGTCAACCGGGACGTCGCGGGGATTCCGCGCGTGCTCGTGAGCGCGGACCGTGCTCTCGACCAGGCCGTCGGGGGGTTCGCCCGCGACGGCCACGCGAGCCTCGCATACGTGGGCGGCCCGCCCGAATCGTGGTCGAACGCCCAGCGGGCCCGGCAGGTCGAGCGCTCGGCGCGCGCACAAGGTCTCGACCTCGCGCTGTTCGACGCGCCTGGCGGCACCTATTCCGAAGGATTCGACGTGGCGCGCGCGGTCGTGGACGCGGGCGCGACGGCGGTCGTCGCGTTCGACGACGTGATCGCGCACGGCCTCATCTCCGGGTTCCAGGCGGCCGGCCTGAGCGTTCCCCTCGACGTGAGCGTGCTCGGCTGCGACGACACGCTCACCACCACGACCTATCCCCCGCTCTCGAGCATCGCGCTTGACCTCGCGGGGGCGGGCCGGCTGGCCGTCGAGACGCTGAGTACGTCGACCCGCCAAGCCGACACCGCGGAGGAACGCATCGAGCTTGAGGGCGCGCTCGTGCTCCGCGGCTCGACGGGCCGCGCGCCGGGCGCGGGCCGCTAGGACGCCGCCCGGCGAGCCACGGCCCGCCCTTGGTCTGGACTGGTACGATCCAATTCAGGCCCCGAGGGAAGGCAACCATGGCGATCAGCAAGGCAGCGGACGGCCGCCAGGGCGTCGAGGCGATCGAGAACAGCCAGGTCCCCAAGCATGAGCAGCTCCACGGGATCCTCCTCAGGATGGCCAAGAACGAGCTCGATCCCGGTGCGCGCGTGCCGAGCGAGCGCACACTCATGGACCAATTCGGCGTGAGCCGCATCACGGTCCGCGCGGCGATCGGCCGGCTCGTCAACGAGGGCCACCTTGTGCGTGTCCCGGGCAAGGGGACCTTCGTCTCCGAGGGTGCCGTCCAGTCGACGCTCCATCTCGCATCATTCACGCAGGAGATGGAGGCCCAGGGGCACAAGCCGAGCACGATCGTCCTCGAAGCCGTGCGAACGCTCCCGCCGGACGCGACGGCGAAGGCCCTCGGCCTCCCGCGCGGGGAGGAGGCGCTCCACATTCGCCGCCTGCGCCTCGCCGACGGGCGCCCCGTGAGCGTCGACGACGCCTGGTACAACGCCTCACTCGCCGCGGGGCTCCTCGACATCGACCTCACCGGCTCGATCTACCGCGCGCTCGCAGCGGATTTCAGCCACCAGATCGACCGCGCGCGGCAGACCGTGCGCGCGGAGGGCGCGCCGCAAGACGTCGCCGTCCTCCTGGGCGCGGAGGCCGGGGCGCCGGTCCTGTTCTTCGACCGCGTCTCGTTCTCGGGCGACCACGCGATCGAGCATGCCCGGTCCTGGTACCGCTCGGACCGCTACGCGCTCACCATGGAGGTCCACCTCTAGCTGGGCGGCTACACCGCCCAGCTGAAGAGCTTCTCCCCCGCGGCGACCTGCCCCTCCGCGAGGAGGCTCGCCGTGTCCGCCTTGGAATCAAGGACGACGACGGGGCTCACCAACGAGTAGCCCGCGCGGATCGCGGGCGCGGGGTCCACCCGCATGACGAGCGACCCTGCCTCGACCTCATCGCCCTTGGCGGCCAGGAGGGTGAAGCCCTCGCCGTTGAGCTTGACCGTGTCGATGCCAACGTGTGTGAGGATCCCACGGCCCGAGGAGTCGATGACGACGAACGCGTGCGGGAGGAGCTTGATAATCCTGCCGGCGACGGGCGAGACCACGTCGAACTCCCCAGGCGCGGGCTCCACGCCGGCGCCGGAGCCGACCATCTGGCCCGAGAACACGGGGTCCGGAACCTCGCTGAGCGGCACGACGCGGCCGCTGAGCGGGGCCAGGACGACGAGCGATTCCGTGCTCACAGAAGGTCCTCGATGTCCTCGGCGAGCGTGTCCGCCTCCGGGCCGACGATCACCTGGACCGCGGTCCCAGCGGCGAGCACGCCGTGGGCTCCCGCGGACTTGAGCACGGACTCCTGGACGAGCGAGGGGTCCTTGACCTCGGTGCGAAGGCGCGTGATGCAGGCCTCGATCTCGACGATGTTGCCAGCCCCACCGAGTCCCTCGATGATCTTTTCCGCCTTTGACATGGCTTTCCTCTCTGCTTGCTGCCCGGTGCTGGAACAGCTCTGTTCCCGGTCGCCCGATCCGTGCGCCGACGTGACCAGTCTGGATCGAAACCCCGCGGGCGTCACGCTTGACAGCGTCACCGGGCACCCTCGAAACTGAACTGGTACTAACCGGACAGTACCGCGAATCGGAACCTCAGCACAAGCCCCTCGCAGCACCGGCCGGAACCGCCCATCAACCGACGGAGCCCGCAGCATGGACCTGACAGAGCGGCATGTCGACCTCGAGCTCGCCGTCCAGGATGTCGACGGCGCGCGGATCGCGCGGGCGGTCGGAGCCACCCGGGTGGAGCTCTGTGCGGCCCTCGGGACGACCGGCGGCATCACGCCGAGCCTCGGTACCATCCAGCTCGCGGTCGAGACCGAGCTTCCCGTCCACGTGCTGGTGCGACCCCGCCCGGGCGCATTCGCCTACGGCCCGGACGAGCTGGCCGTGGCCGAGGCCGATACCCGGGCCGCGCTGCGCGCCGGCGCGGCGGGCGTGGTGTTCGGGGCGCTCACGGCCCGCGGGACGATCTCACGCCCCGACCTTGAGCGCCTGATCGGCGCCGCACGCGACGAATCTCCAGCAGCCGAGGTCACTTTCCATCGCGCCTTCGACACGGCGCTCCATGCGGGCCACCCGCCCGAGCGGCTCGTCGAGGAACTCGCCCACTGCGGCGTGACCCGCGTGCTCACGAGCGGCGGCGCCTCCGAGTGGTCGACGGGCCTCCCCATGCTGCGGAGGATCGTGGCTGCCGCCCGGCTCACCGAAGGCCTCGAGGTCATGGCCGGCGGAGGTGTTCGGCTCAGCCTCCTTCCGGCCCTCCTCGAAGCCGGGGTGGACGCCGTCCACGCTTCGGCGAAACATCACGTCAACCCGAATGACGGCGCCGCGGCGCCCGGCCAGGGCCACCCCGGATTCGAGGCCACCGACGCGCGCCTCGCGGCCGGCATCGCCAACGCCCTCCCCCGCCGTGCGCGCCTGCACAACGGCCCTCCAACCATGTGATTGGATATGTCCAACGGCCGGAGTCAGACGCGCCCCCACGTGGTTCCGCGGGGTCGCCCGCGGCCCGATCGGAAGGGCTATGGGGAGGAGAAACGCCGTCATGAACAAGGCACGCGGCATCAGGGCAGCATCCGTCACCGCCTCCGCGGCCGCGCTCACTGCGGCGATCGCGGCTCCGGCTGTGGCAGCCAACGCCTACACGGTCCAGCCGGGCGACACGCTGAGCGACATCGCGGCCCGCCACGGCGTGCCCCTGAATGACCTCTTCCGTCTCAACGGGCTGGGCTGGAGCTCGATCATCTATCCGGGCCAGCAGATCCGTATCGCCGACGACGGCGCCGCATCCGCCCCAGCCCCGCAGTCCGCCCCGGCACCCGCGCCGTCCGTCGCGTACACCGTCCGGGGCGGGGACAGCCTGTGGGCCATCTCGCAGCGGACGGGTGTCGCCCTCGATGACCTGTTCCGGCTCAACAGCCTCGGACCCTCGTCCATCATCTATCCCGGGCAG
>NZ_JBKZWT010000315.1:0-4172 GCF_047759905.1 Sinomonas sp. G460-2
GTCACCGCGGGCGTCGCGGTCACGGCGTTTGCCCCGGCCGGCGGGGCGATCGAGGAAGCCTACGTGGATCTGGGGGTCGACGGACCGTGAGCAGTCATGAGGAACTCGCCGTGCGGGGCCCGAGGCCGGGTCGCCGGCGGCGGTCGGCCCGGGAACGCACGACGGCGGCGCTCGCCTGGGTGCGCGGTGCCTGGGACGTCGTGGTCCTCGAGGCGAAGCAGCGGCTCCGCGCCCGGGGCTGGTACATCATGCTGGCGATCTGGTTCGTGCTGATCGCGATCGTGACGGCGTTGACGTGGTCGGCCTGGGAGGCCCAGCACGCGGCGACGAGCGGCTATGCAAGCTCCACGGGCTACGGCACGGTCCAGGCCGGGCCGGGGGTCATGATCTTCGAGGTCGTGCTCGCGTTCGTCCTCTTCCTCGCGCTCGTCGTCTCGCCGGCGCTCTCGGCCAACGCGGTCAACGGCGATCGCGCGCAGGGCACGTTGGCCGTTCTCCAGACCACCCTTCTGACGCCCGGGCAGATCCTCGCCGGGAAGCTCGTGGCAGCGTGGCTCGCGGCTCTGGCCTTCCTCGTCGCGGCCTCGCCGTTCCTCATCATCGGCGTCGTGGCGGGCGGGCTCTCGCCCGGTTATGTCACGGTCTCGCTCCTCATGCTGGCCACCGAGCTCGCTGTCGTGAGTGCCATCGGCACGGCTCTCTCGGCGCTCGCGGGCCGGCCCGTCTTCTCGATCGTCGTGACGTACCTAGTGGTCGCGATGCTGTGCGTCGGAACGGTGATCGCGTTCGCCTTCGGCACGGTGCTCTCGCGCGGAACGGTGCAGGCCAACACGCCCTCCTATGAGGTCCCGGCCGCGCGGCTCCAGACGCCCGAGCCCTCCGCGTCGACGGGCCCTTCCCTCGCGCCGTCGCCCGGGTACTCGAGCAATCTCAAGGTGACGCCCGCGCCGTCGGCCGTTGGCGGGCCCACGTACACGTGCATCGGCAGTCTCCACGATCAGCCGGCCCTCCGTACCGAACGCGTCGCGTGGATCCTGTCGATGAACCCGTTCCTCGTCGTCGCCGACGCGATTCCGTACCCCGATCGGCTGCAGACCACGGTCCCGTATGCGCAGGGCGCGATCGAGGCGGGGAGCCAAGCGGCTCGTGCGGCCGTCGCGGGGCCCGAGTCGACCACCGCGTGCGCGAACGGCCAGCCGAGGCCCACCTACCTCAGCCAGCGAGCGCCTCTGTGGCCCCTTGGCCTCGGCCTCCAGATCGTCCTCGCGGGCGCGCTCCTGTGGGGCGCGCGGCGAGCGCTCGTCACGCCCGCCCGCCGCCTCGCGAAGGGGACCCGGGTCGCCTGACCCGGGCCCCGCCGTCGTCAGCTCACGAGCTGCGGGTAGTGGCGACGCGCGGTCTCCGGGTGGGCCCGGAGCCAGCCCTTGAGGACGTTGGCGCCGTAGGAGGCGAGCATGGGGTTGGTCGGGTCGTCGGAGACGCCCCGGGCCTCGGCGGCGAGCTCGGCCGGGAGCTGGACCTTGTCGATCACGGCATCGAGCCGCGGCGACCAGAAGAACGGCACCGAATAGCGGTCCACGCCGGCGGGCGGAGCCGTGACCCGGTGGATCGTCGCCATGAGGTAGCCGTCGGTCGCGACCTCGAGCATCTCGCCGAGGTTCACCACGAGCGCCCCCGGCGTCGGCGGGACGTCGATCCACTCGGTCTGGCCGTACGGCTTGACCTCGAGGCCGCCCACGGAGTCTTGGAGGAGGAGCGTCACGAAGCCGTAGTCCGCGTGGGAGCCCACGCCCTGCTTGCCGGCCTCGGGGACCACCCCGCCGCCCACGTAGTGCACGAGCTTGCCCATCCACGCCGGCGTGCCGGCGAACGCGTGGTCGAAGTGGTTCTCGGGGAGCCCGATCGCCACGGAAATCGCGGAGAGAAGCTCGGCCCCGACGTGGGACATAAGCTCGGCCCAGTCCATCGCAGCCTTCTCAAGCTCCGGGAAGGCCGCCGGCCATTGGTTGTGGCCCTGGAGGCCGAGGTACGGCTGGCCGGCCGGGACGGCGTCGAGCGGTTCGCGGTCGGGCCCGTAGTCGATCTGCTCGCGCGAGTCGGCGCGGCCCTGCGTGACCTCCTTGCCGAGCCGCGTGTAGCCGCGGAACTGGGCGGAGGTGCGGTTGTCGAGGGCCAAGCGGTCCTCGAGCGGGAGGCGGAAGAACTCAGCGACGGTGTCGAGGAGCTCCTGGTCCTGCCCCTGCTGGCCGCCGTAGCCGACCACCTGGAAGAAGCCGACGTTGTGGGCGGCGTCGCGCAGGGCATCGAGGAACTCGGGGGTGAACTTGCCGGCGCTGTCCCTCGCGGTGGCGAGGTCCAGGACGGGGACCGATGTGCGTGGTGTGCTCATACCTCCAGCATGCTCCGGCTGCGCGCCGGAGCGTAACGTTCTGTCACAACGTCAGCCAGCGCCTCCACCGATGGCCGTGGACAACGACGCTCCAGAGTCAGATCGATACCGGTGCCGTCTGCAGCCGGACGGTCCATTCCTCGTAGTGAACGTCAAAGCGAGAAGTCTCTCCGCGATTCCACCCATGGGCGGCGATGAGAGACTGACACGGCTTGTTGAGTACGTGAACCTCGGCGGTGATGACGGCGATCCGGGCACCACCATGCAAGCGCGCCTCGCGAAGAACCGCTTCATCGAGCATGCCCAGCATCGTCTTCGCGAGCCCATCGCCTTGGCGGTCGATGTGGGTTGCCATCACAGGGACCGTCGTTACCAAGGTGTCGTCACCGACCCAGTCGTGCGTGTAGTGGAGGACGGCATTCACTCTGCCGTGCTCACGATCAAGATGTATGAGAGTGTGCTGCGGCGGATCTGCTGGCGGTCGAAGCGAGCGCACAAATTTCTGGGCTTGAGCAGCCCATGGTTCCTTTACGCGCCGACGGCCAAATCGGTCCCGCTCCGACGATTCCCTAAAGCAACGGAACGCCTGCAGGAACTTGATGTGCTCGCGATCAGGAGATAGCCACTCAGACACGAGGCGAAACAGGGCGGATCGCTGGAATGGACTCAGCTTTCCTCACGTGTTCCGCCGTTGCGTACCGTCGCCGTAGATAAGAGACGTATTCTTCAAGGTTCGGCTCTCGCGTCTGGCGACGCAGGGCCTTCGGCGCGAGGGTCGAGAGCAAGCGGGCGCCCGACCTTCGAATGGCGTGTTTGGCCGCCGCCGTCCTTGTCGCCATGGTCCGCCCCCAATGCGTTCTTCCGATTTCGACAAGGCTAGCACCGGCCGGCTATGGCGAAGCAAGCCCATCGGCCCCGAATATCGCGCGGCTCGCGGCATCGAGAGATGGAGCCATGGGTCCGATGACGAATATTCGTGGGGCGCGTAGGTCGCTCAGCCGATCGCGCTGCGGCGCCCCTCGAAGGCGCGGCCCAGCGTGATCTCGTCCGCGTATTCGAGGTCGCCGCCCACCGGCAGGCCTGAGGCAAGGCGCGTGACCTTGATGCCGATGCTCTGCAGCATCCGCGCGAGATACGTCGACGTGGCCTCGCCCTCGAGGTTCGGGTTGGTCGCAATGATGACCTCGGTGACGGCGTCGTCGTTGAGCCGGCCCAGGAGCTCGCGGATGCGCAGCTGGTCCGGGCCGATCCCCGCGATGGGGTTGATGGCCCCGCCGAGCACGTGGTACCGGCCGCGGTAAGCGCGCGTGCGCTCGACCGCGAGGACGTCCTTCGACTCCTCGACCACGCAGATCACGCTCGGGTCGCGCCGCGTGTCGCGGCAGATCGAGCAGGTCTCCTGCTCCGAGACGTTGCCGCAGATCTGGCAGAACTTGACGCGCTCCTTGACGGCGGTGATCGCGGCGACGAGCCGCTTCATATCGTCCGCGTCCGCCTCGAGGATGTGGAAGGCGAGCCGCTGAGCCGACTTCGGTCCGATGCCGGGGAGCCTTCCGAGCTCGTCGATCAGGTCTTGGACTGCGCCTTCATACACCCCACTACGCTACCGCCTGCGGGGCGTTCTGACATGGCACAGCGCCGTCAGCGGGGCGGGATGACCGTGCCGTCGTGGCTGCGCTCCTCGACGAGCTTGCCGCCGAGGATCCGTTCGACCGCAGCTCGGCCGAACAGCCCCGACGCCTCGACCGTCTCGTCGTCCGCGCTCGGGATGTCCTCGACCGCG
>NZ_JBKZWT010000316.1:0-4168 GCF_047759905.1 Sinomonas sp. G460-2
TGGGCCGGCGCCAGCGGGTCCAGCCGGGTTCGATCGTGGGTGCGCTCGCGAACGAGGGCGGCTTCAACTCGAGCGACATCGGCGGGATCGACATCCGGTCCGACTTCTCCCTCGTCGAGCTCCCCGCGGAGCTCTCGAACGATCAGTGGCGGGCGCTTTCGAAGACGCGGATCGGCGGCGAGCTCATCAAGCTCGAGCTCGACTCCGGCCGCCGTCCGTCGCGTGACGGTGACGGCAACCGCGGTGACTTCGGCAGCCGTGGCGGCCGGGATCGGGACCGCGCCCCGCGTGACGGCGACTTCGGCAACCGCGGTGACTTCGGCAGCCGTGGCGGCCGCGGCGGCCGGGACCGTGGTGGTCGCGATGGCGAATGGGGCGGCCGCGGCGGGAGCCGGGGCGGCTTCGGCGGGAGCCGAGGCGGCTCCTCGGGTGGCGCTCGTCGGTTTGGCGGCAGCCGCTAATACCGAGACGTAGATCTCACTTACAATACGAATTTGTCATAGATGCGTGACATTTAGCGTCGCATCGTGTGACGATGGAGGGGCGGCGGTGGAGTCGGCCACGTGAGCAGACCACGTGGCCGTGCCACAGGGTCCGGCTGCAGCCAGCTGGGGGGTGCAGCCGGACCCTTTTCCGTCCTCTTCAAGGCGGGCGGAAAACGTGCCCCCGACGATTTGTTCGAGGGGCTCAAGCTCCGGTAAAGTATCTGTCTGTTGCCCCCCTAGCTCAGTGGTAGAGCGCCATCTTGGTAAGATGGAGGTCACGGGATCGATTCCCGTGGGGGGCTCTCTGGAAAGGGTCCGTGTCCACGGCTGTGGCCGGAAGATACGGCCCTTTTCTTTGTATGGCGGTGTAGCTCAGTTGGTTAGAGCGCACGACTCATAATCGTGAGGTCGGGAGATCGAGCCTCCCCACCGCTACCGCAAGACCCCCGGGAGAGATCCCGGGGGTCTTTTGGTTTCTCATTCCTCCCAGATCGGGGGATAACCCAGATCAGGACTGCGGGCCACCGTCGCCTCGTACGTGAGGATCTCGGTGCCGTTGCCCTCGTCGCCGTTGTCCGGCGCGACCTTCATGGTGAGGTGCCCGCCGTCGGCCGTCATCTTGAACGGATTGCGGGTGGCTACGTGCCCGGCCGTGGACCACTTCTGGAAGGGCACGTCCCGCGTCACGGCGTGGCCCTTCAGATCGATCATCGCCATGCCGCCGAGTTCGTAGGTCGCGCCCGCCCCGCCTGCCGCAGGGGTCTGCGGGAGGTTCGTGACGCCGCCGCACAGCATCTTCGAGTTCGGGACGTACTGGCAGTCCTGGTAGTCGATGAAGTAGTTGGCGTTCTCCCACGTCGAGAGCTGCTTGCCCTGGAGGTCCCACTCGGCGAAGCGGCGCGAGCCCCACGTGTTGCCCACGAGGTGGCCCGTCTGCCGGTCCATCACGATTCCGCCGAAGTGATCGGGCACCTCGAACTGCTTGTGGACGTCGAGGCTCGCGGCGTCGATGCGGTAGATGATCGAGGCGCTGTTGGGCCGGTATTGCGCGACGGGCACCCACAGGTTCGTGCCGTCGAAGTCGATTCCGCCCGGGTGGTATGTGTCGCCCTCGCCTAGCGTGATGTCCTTCTGCAGGTTCCCCGCCTTGTCCATGACGAACACGTGGCCGATCCCCTTCCCGGGCGAGCGGTCGAAGCCGTTCTGGGGCGCCGGGTACTTGACCGTCGGCTCGATGATCTGGACGGCCGAGAGGAAGATGTGGTCCTCCGAGAACGCGATGCCCTCCGTGTGGTACGTGGGGAAGTTGAGCTTGAGCTTTCCGGTGAGCTGCCAGTTCGTGTTGCGGTCGACGGCGTTGAAGTCGTTGGCGAGCGTCGTCGCCGTCTCGTGCTGGTCGCCGTTTTCCGGTGTGCCGGTGGCGTCCTGGGCAACGGCGACGGTTCCGGCCGACGCGGCGATGAGCGCTGCGGTCGCGGCGATCACGGCGACTCGTGTGCGGATGGTGCGCATGGGGTCCTCTCCCTGCCGGTCTCTTGCATGAGTCCAAAATGCTAGGAGCGCCGTGTTAACGCGCTGTGAGACCGCGCTGAACTCCACGGGTCTATCCGCGGTGCCGGTCCGAACCGGTATCCCAGCGATGCGGCTTCCTGAGAGCCGTTCCCAGACTCGATCGTTAGACTGGATCAGATGACCGTTACCGAATCGTTGCCTGCTGTCCGAAAAAGTCCCCCTCGGCTTGGCCACGTTCCGGCGCTCGACGGGCTCCGGGCAGTCGCCATCACCTTGGTCGCCGTGTACCACGGGGTCATGCCCGCGCACTTCGGCGGGGCGGGCGGCGTCGACGTCTTCTTCGTGCTCTCGGGCTTCCTCATCACGACGCTCCTGCTCCAGGAGCACGATGCCTCGGGAACGGTTTCCTTCCGCCGGTTCTACCTGCGCAGGGTCGTGCGGCTGTACCCTCCGCTCCTGCTCATGCTCGCGGTCGTCTTCGTGCCGATCGCCCTCACGATGGGCGTCAGCACGGCCCTTGCGGGCTCAGCCCTCGCGCTCTTCTATCTCATGCCCGTGGGCGCCGAGTCCGGCCAGACGACGCTCTCGCCGTACGAGCACACGTGGTCGCTCGGGGTCGAGGAGTGGTTCTACTTCCTGTGGCCGCCGGTCCTGGTCTGGCTCCTGCGCGAGCGTCGCCGGATGGTCCTCGCGGTCGCCGCGATCGTGACGGCCGTCCTCGCCGTCGCGGCGTTCTTCGCCGAGGCGGAGGCGGCAGAGGTCTCCTTCATCCTGCGCGCGTGCGGGCTCATGTCCGGGTGCGTGCTCGCGCTCCTCCTCCATGGCGCCCAGTTCAAGGCCAACCGCTGGCTCGGCCTCGCGGGCCTCGCGCTCCTCGGCTTCAGCGTGCTGCGTTCCTCGCTCGCGCCGTTCTCCACCGTCGACGTCCTCTCCGCGGACGCCGGCGCGCTCCTGCTCATCGTCGCGCTCGTGCGCGGCCCGCATGGCGTGCTCCACCGCGTCCTGTCGGCTGGCCCAGTGGCCTATGTGGGGCGGATCAGCTACGAGATCTACCTGTGGCACTACCCGCTCCTGTGCCTCCTGGGCGTGCTCAACCACTCCGACTGGCTCGAGGTGGGGTGGATCGTCCTTCCGCTCTCGGTCGGGCTCGCCGCGCTCGCCCACCGTGTCACGCGGCCCCTCATGGCCCGCCTGCGCACTAGGATGGCCGGGTGGATTCCCGCCTGATCTATGGATGCATGGGCCTCGGCGGCGCGTGGGACGCGCCGGGATACGGCCCCGAGCACATCGACGATGCGGCGGCGGCCGTTGAGGCCGCGCTCGCGATCGGCATGACGCGCTTCGACCATGCCGACATCTATCGCCGGGGCAAGGCCGAATCGGTCTTCGGCGAGCTCCTGGCCCGCGATGCGACACTGCGCGGGAGGATCCAGCTCCAGAGCAAGGTCGGCATCCGGCTGGGCGAGGGCGGCGGCTTCGGCCACTACGACCTGAGCGGCCGGGCGATCCTCGAGGGCGTCCAGGGCACGCTGCGCCGCCTCCGCACCGACTACCTCGACCTCCTGCTCCTGCACCGCCCCGACCCGCTGCTCGACCCCGCCGAGGTGGGGGACGCCGTCGGCCGCTTGCTCGCGGACGGTGCGATTCGCGCGATCGGCGTGTCCAACATGTCGGCCGCGCAGATGGACGCGCTTCAAGACCACCTGCCCGTCCCGCTCGCCGCCGACCAGCTCGAGCTGAGCCTGGCCCACCACGGCTTCGCGGACACCACCGTGCTCGTCAACCATGCCGACGGCGTGCTCACGAGCTTCCCGCACGGAACGCTCGAACACTGCGCGCGGCGCGGCATCGAGGTGCAGGCCTGGTCGCCGCTTGCGGGCGGCCGCTACTCCGGACGGACGACGGCGAAGGCCACCGACGCGGACCGCGCCACGACCGCGCTGGTCGCCGAGATGGCCGCCGCGAAGAACACCGAGCCGGAGGCGATCGTGCTCGGTTGGCTCCTCCGGCACCCGGCGCGGATCGTCCCGGTCATCGGCTCGGCGAACCCGCGTCGCATCGCGGCCTGTGCGGAGGCCGAGGCCGTCGGCGCCTCGATGACGCGCGAGGAGTGGTTCACGCTCTTCCAGACCGCGCGCGGCAAGCGCGTCCCCTAGCGACCGGCCCCGGGG
>NZ_JBKZWT010000317.1:0-4138 GCF_047759905.1 Sinomonas sp. G460-2
GGGCTCGGTGACGGGGTCGCACCCGACGACGCGGAGCTCGTGGGGCTGGGCGTCGTCACCGATGTGCCTTGGTTCTGCGCCCCCGGGATCTTCGATTCGGCGGTGATGGCGCGCTGCACGGCGTCCGAGAGGCGCTTCTGCGCGTCGCCGTACGCCGCGAAGTCACCCTTGGAGAGCGCGGATTGGCTGTCTTGGAGGGCCTGTTTCGCGTCGCTCAGCGCCTGATTGAGCTGTGCCGTGGCGTCGCTCGGCGGTTGCGTGCCCGTCGACGGGGGTTGGGCGCCTCCGCCCGTTGTGCCGCCCGGCGAGGAGCCCGTGTCACCGCCGAACAGGGCATTGAGGGCCGCAGGAAGGTTGGGCGCGAAGCCGACCTTGTCGCCGAACGCCACGAGCACACGTTGAAGCGTCGGGTACGACGTCGCGCCGGTCGACTGCACATACACGGGCTGCACGTAGAGGAGGCCGCCACCCACGGGCAGCGTCAGGAGATTGCCGCTTTGGACCTTTGACGCACCCTGTCTCAAGAGGTTGAGCGACGTGGACACGCTTGGATCGGAGTCGAATTTCGACTGGACCTGGCCGGGACCGGGCACGGTCGTGTCCGTCGGAAGCCTCAAGAGCCGGAGCTTGCCGTATTCGGAACCCTTGACGCCGGCCTTGTTTCCGGCGTCCGAGTCGGCCGCGAGGAAGCCGTACATGACGTCACGCGACTTGCCGGCCTCGACGGTCTGCGGGATGAAGCTCGACGTGAGCTGGAATGCCGGGGTCTTCTGGTCTGGCATCTGGAGCGACATGTAGTAGGGCGGCTGCTTCGCCCCGCTCCCCTGTGTCGGGTCGGCTGGGACGCTCCACACGTCGTCGTTCTGGTAGAAGCTCGCGGGATCCGTCACGTGGTACCGGGTCAGGAGCTCGCGTTGTGCCTTGAAGAGGTCCTCGGGGTAGCGCACGTGGCTCATGAGCTGGCCGGACATCTCGGAGAGCGGCTTGACGGTAGCGGGAAAGACCTTCTCCCACGTGCGGAGCACGGGGTCCTGATCGTCCCACGCGTAGAGGCTCACGGAACCGTCGAACGCGTCGACCGTGGCCTTGACCGAGTTCCGGATGTAGTTGATGCTCGAGGCCGGCAGCGCGGCGTTGCGCCCCGTCCCGGTCTGTGAGTCGGCGGTGACCTGCTGGAGCTGCTGCTGCTGCGAGTACGGGAAGTACTGGCTCGTCGTGTAGCCGTCGACGATCCACTTCACGCGGCCGTCCACGATCGCCGGATACGCCGTGCCGTCGAGCGTGAGGTACGGGGCGACCTTCGCCACGCGCGTGCGCGGGTCGCGGTCGTACAGGATCTGAGACTTGTCGTTCACGCCGTCTGAGAAGAGAAGGTCCGTGCTCTGGAACTTGACCGCGTAGACGAGTCGATTGAAGAGGTTGCCGACGTTCGGACCGCCGTTTCCGGTGTACGTGTAGAGCGTGTCGCCCTGGCTGCCCTGCGGCTTGTCCTGCTCGCGCGGCTGGGAGCCGGAGGATGCCCCGACGACCGAGTAGTCGGGCGAGTACTGGCCGAAGTAGATGCGCGGCTGGTACGTCTCCTCCGTGCCGAGGACCCCCGTCGAGGGGATGCCGGACTGCATGAACACGGGCTTGCCGTCCGTGGTCGCCTGGTTGCCGTACGCCGCGACCACGCCATAGCCGTGCGTGTACACGATGTGCGTGTTGTACCAGGACTGCTGGTTCTGGCTCAGGCCGCCGAGGTTGAGCTCGCGCACGGCGATCACGGTGTCCTGGACCTTGCTGTCCACCGCGTAGCGGTCCACGTTGAGCGCGGACGAGAACTGGTAGTACGGCCGGTACTGCTCGAGCTGCTGGAACGTCGAGGAGACCAGAGTCGGGTCGAAAAGCCGCACGCTCGCGGTGGTCTGGGCGTCCTGGGCGAGGGCCGACTGGCTCGCCGAGGTCGTCGCGTTGTACGGACTCACCTCGACCTTGTCGAGGCCATATGCCTCGCGTGTGAGGGAGATGTTGCGATCGATGTAGGGACTCTCGAGCGTTTTCTCGGAGGGCGTGACCTGGAACTGCTGGATGACCCACGGGTAGATGCCGCCCGCGAAGATCCCCGTGATGACGAGCATTGCCGTGCCGATGAGCGGGAGGCGCCAACGCCCGATCGCCGCGGCGACGAGGAACAGGATCGCAACGATCGTCGCCGCAATCGCGAGGATCGCCTTGGTCGGAATGACGGCGTTGACGTCCGTGTACATCGCGCCGGACCAGCGAGGGCCCGAGTTCTGCAGCGTCGAGTACCGGTCGAGCCAGAAGTTCACGGCGATCAGGATCAGGAGGACCGCACCGCTGATCGCGAGATGCAGATGCGCGGCGCGGGCCGTGTAGATGCCCCGCTCGCTGATCCGGATCGAGCCGTAGAGGTAGTGGGTCAGGAGGCCCGCGATACCCGCGATCACGACGACGCCGAGGAGGTAGCCCACGACCGTCCCGAGGAACGGGAGCGTGAACATGTAGAAGCCCATGTCGAGGCCGAACTGCGGATCGTTCTGGCCGAACGGGACCTGGTTGAAGAAGAGCACGACCTTCTGCCACTGGCTCGCGGCCGCCGCCCCCGCGAACAGCCCGAAGACGATGGGCACGCCCGCCATCACGACGCGTCGCACGGGTTCGAGCTGCGCTTGGTACCGGCTCAGCGCGTCCTGGGGGCCGCCGTCGGGCGCGTAGACCGGCCGCGCACGGTAGGCGAGCTTGATCGCCGCGTACACCGAGACGCCCATCCCAAGCCCGCCCGCGATGAAGACGAGGCCGCGCGCGAGGTTCTGCGTGATGAAGACCTGGATGAAGCCGAGCTGCTGGTACCACAGGACGTCCGACCAGACCTGCGCGAAGAACACGAAGCCGACCACGAGAACGACGGCGATGATGATCGTCGGGATGAGGGGCCCGCGCCGCTTCCTCAGGGGACGCGGGCTGCTGCCTTCTGGACGGGCTGTCACGGTGACCTCTTCACTCGGTGGGCGCGATGCAGCGGGGGCACGCAGAGCACCCCGCCTAAGTCAAGCACGGACCGACCGCGTACGGAGTTCCCCCGGTTTCGCGCGGAGCGGTAACGATTCGGCGTCGGTGGTCCCTTCCGAGCGGGTCAGCTCTTGGTGCATTGGGGCAGCGACGCGGGATTGCCCCCCTGTGCGTAGGTTTCGACGGCCTTCCGCGCTGCGTCGAGCGTGTCGACGCGGACGACGGCGAGCCCGTCCGGGATGTGCCCCACGACGTCGTTGCAGTTCCCTGCCGGGGCGAGGAAGAGGGTCGCGCCGTGCGAGCGGGCACCCTTGAGCTTCTGGACGATGCCGCCGATCTCCCCCACGGTGCCGTCCGGGGAGATGGTGCCCGTCCCCGCGACCTGCTTGCCGTTCGTGAGATCGCCGGGCGTGAGCTTGTCGATGATTCCCAGCGCGAACATCATCCCAGCGCTCGGGCCGCCCACCTGGCTGAGCCCGAAGTCGACCTTGAACGGGAAGGAGAAGGCATACGTCACCGTGAAGCCGAGCAGGAAGTGTCCCTGCCCCGCGTCCCGGGGCGTGATCGACACGGTGTGGGCCACGCCGTTCCGCTCGAAGCCGACGTCGATCGGCTTGCCCTGCGACGCGGCGACGAGCTTCTGGATCGACGCGAGCGAGTCGACGTGCTGCCCGGCAACGCTGACGATCGCGTCCTGGGGCTCGAGCTTGCCCGAGGAGGCTGAGTTGTCCACGAGCGTCGCGACCTTGATCTGCTGGGTGAACGGAATCGCGAGGTTCTTGAGCGCGGCCGCGGTGGCGTTGTCCTGTGAATTCTGCATCTCCGTCGCGTTTTCCTGGCTCACCTGCTGCTTCGTGGTGCCCTTGGGGTACACGGCGTCGACCGGGGTGATCGTCTCCGACGGGTCGAGCGACGCGCGGACCAGGCCAAGCAGGCTCACGTCCGAGTTCGGCCCGCCCTCGACGTAGACCGTGGTGAGGTCGAGGTCCCCATGCGTGGGGTACGTCTCGTGCCCCTGGATCGAGATGAGCTCCTTGCCGTTCTCCGACCCGAGCGTGTTGTAGACGGGGCCGGGCAGCTCGACGAGATACGGGACCGGGACGGCCCACACGACCGCGCCGAGCGC
>NZ_JBKZWT010000318.1:0-4083 GCF_047759905.1 Sinomonas sp. G460-2
TCTGCGCGGCGAACGTCACCGCCAGGGCCAGAAGCAACTCTCCCACCACGAAGCCCTGAGGGCGGTCCGCGGCGAAGCCGAGGAACGCGAACGGCAGCCGGACCACGATAAGCACCGCCCAGGCCACCAGCGTCATCGCCGTCCCCTTGGCCATCACCCGGCCGGCATCGACCCAGACCCGGAACGTCCTACCCCGCCACAGTCCCACGGCCAGGCCGATGACGAGCCCGACGACAAGAACAGCCACGCCGCCAAAACCCGCGGCGAGGGGCTGGCGGACCAGCTGCTGGAGCCCGAACAGCGCCAGGGCCGCCGGCAGCAACACCAGCCTGATACCCCTGACCGGCCGCGCGCTCATCTGCCGGAAGAGGACGAAGGCGATCAGGCCCACATAGATCACGACGTTGGCAGCGAGGCCTACGAGCTGGTCCGGAGACATCTCCACTCCCTTCGGAGCGTATTTCTTACCGTAAGTAGTACGGTACATCTATGCAGGTTCCTGTCAAGACCCCCCGGAAGCGGCGGCCACGCGGCTCTCTGACCCGAGAGCAGGTGGTCGACGTGGCCCTGGAACTGGCCGATGCCGAGGGCCTCGAAGCACTCACCATGCCGATGCTGGCCCGCCGCCTCGACTGCGGGGTGATGACCATCTACGGCTACGTGGACAGCAAGGAGGACCTGCTCGACGCCATCGCCCAACGCGGGCTGCGCGACCTCCGGCTTCCCCGACCACTCCCCGCCGGTGCTGCGGCGATCCTGCTCGCCTGGGGGCGGGCCCTGCGCCTGAACCTGATCGAGCACCCGAGCCTGCCAATGATCTTCCTCTCCCGGGCGGTGATCGGCCCCGGCATCCTGCACGGCCTCGAGGCCGTCCTCGGCCCATTGGCCAGGGCCGGGATGCCTCCGGTCCACGGCGTTCAAGCGGTCTACGCCGTCCTGACTTACGCCACCGGCTTCGTGGCCTGGGAGATGCCGCGCACCCGTCGCCAGCCGCAGGCTGCCTACGCGGCGAGCTGGAGGCGTGAAGTCGCCGGCCTCCCACCAGACGACCTTCCACTCGTCACTCGCGTCCTCGACGAGCTGCCAGAGGTCGCCGGCGAGGAGCAGTTCGAGCTAGGGCTGGCCGCACTGGCCGTGGGCCTGACAATCAACCCCGGCGAGTGACTGTTGGCGGATCCTTTACCGGACGCCCTGTCGAGAAGAGGCACCGAGGCCTCTTGCGGCCTCTCACATACCCCGGTTCGAGGCTTAATATGGTCGCGCTGGGTCGTCGGCGCTCACCACATGCGCCTTCCGGGCGTTCCGCCCGGCCGTTCTCGTTCTCTTTCGCACGTGGGACGGTGGTCGCGATGGCCCCCAGGCCGCGAGCAGCAGGAGTCCTGCTGCTGGCGCTCCTGCTGACCGCCTGCCAATATTCGGGCGCCGGCAGCTCAGCATCTCCCAGCGCCGTCATCCCGTCGGCTGTCGGCCCCATCGACGAGCAGGCGCGGCTGTTCATCGGCAGCGGCGCGGCGTCCGCGGTCGTGCAGGTGAACTGGCCCGGAGGGCAGTGGTCTAAAGCGTACGGGGTGCGGAACCTCGTCACGAAGGACCCGGCACAGGCCGGGGACCGGGTCTCGGTCGGCAGCGTGACCGAGACACTCACCGCGGTCGCTGTCCTCAAGGTCGTCGATGACCACCTCATCGGCCTCGACGACCCGGTGAACAGCGTCATCCCCGGCTTCGAAGCCGAGCTGCACCCTCCCGGCCCCATCACGGTCCGGGAGCTGCTCGGCCAGACCTCCGGCATCCCCAGCTACATCCCCGCATCCATGTCCGGGGTGGACTTCAGGCCAGCCCTGGCGCAGCCCCTGTCGCTGGAGCAGGCCCTCCACGACGCGGGCGGCCAGCCATGGCCCGCCAGCAGCGTCGGCCCCTACCAGTGGGATGAAACCAACTACATCGCCCTCGGCCTGCTCGTGCAGACCCTACGCAAGAAGCCGTTCACCGACGTGCTCAACGAGGAGGTCATCGCCCCGCTCGGCCTGATGCACACGTCCATGGCACGCCTCGACCTGACCCAGAAGGACATCCTCCACGGGTACATGACCCTGCACGGGCAGAGGATCGACACCACGGACAACATCCACTCCGCCGGTTCCTCCAGCGAAGGGCTGACCTCCACAATGGGCGACGTGAACGCATTCCTCGCCGCCCTGTTCGGCGGCAGGCTCATCTCGCCCCCTTCGCTTGCGCAGATGGAGAAGGGTGCCAGCCCAGCGCCCTTCGCCCTCGGGATCGCGAAGGGCCCACCGGGCTGCACGAGCAGGGGATCGTTCCACACCGTGGGCAATCAGGGGTACGCGATCACCGCCGCAGTCTCCAGCAGCGACGGGAGGTACACAGCGACCATGACGGTCATGCCGCAGCCGCTGCCCGGCGCACTGGAGGACCCCAG
Organism: Sinomonas sp. G460-2; assembly: GCF_047759905.1. Classification (NCBI taxonomy): domain Bacteria; kingdom Bacillati; phylum Actinomycetota; class Actinomycetes; order Micrococcales; family Micrococcaceae; genus Sinomonas; species Sinomonas sp. G460-2. Next base: position 2,438 of record NZ_JBKZWT010000318.1, read on the forward strand.
CGGGGACCGGCAGCGTGCCACGATCATCGAACAGATGGTTTCCGCGCTCGGGGAGGCTCTCAACTCCCTCTGTGGTTCCCCGTGAGGACCCAGCCTCGAGCAGTCTCCAATCACCAGCTCGTCCTCCCCGTGTCCGTCCGGGAGGCCCCCATCAGGAAGGTCGCGGTGTCAATGGCCAAGAACCCATCCGAGCGCACGGAGCCTGCATCCGGGGATCGCCCAAGGCGCCACGGACTGCATCTGGGCGAGTGGCTCAAGCGAGAGGATGCAGGCGTGGCCGGAGGGTCTAGCGGGATCTTCTTCAGCTCCCACGACCAGCCCCTCCCACCCGAGCGGACCTGCATCCAAGGACACGAGATCCCCCCAGGCCAAGACCACTGCTCCCACGGCCACCCCGTCGGCTGACTCCGCCAAAGGCCAACCCCCGCGCACACCCCCGGGCCGCGGCGTCCATTAGCCGGCCGGCTTACGGGCGCTCTAAGATGGGTGGGTTCTGCCAAGTGTTGACTCGCGATCTCGTCCTCGTTGATGAGTCGGTCCGCTGGTCCGGCGGCGAATGCCACTGCGAGGTCGTCAGCGGCTCGTGCCCTCCCTTTGGTTCGACCTGAAGTTGAAGCCGATCAGCAGGCAGAGGATGGGGAAGACAACACCGTAGCCGAGGACGCCGATGGACCGCAGATACGAGTTGCCGACGGCGGGGCCGACTAACCCGATCAGACAGAGAACGCCACCCTTGCACCGTGGTCGTAAGCGCCGCCATCGCAAGCATGAAGCCGAACGCCAACACGCCAAAGACTCTCGCGGGCTGAGGGCTCAGCTGGTAGATCACTGCGAAGAGCACGACTTGGATTGGCGCCCCAACGACTGTCACGACTTCGGCCGCCCCCCAGAACGGGTCCTTGGGGGCGCCCGATAATGCTCCGCTCGCCACGACCAGTGCGATGTACACGACCCCGAAAGCGACCACGGCCCACGCAGACCACATTCCAAGCCGGAGTGTCCGAGTGCGCAACACTTGCTCGTCATGCCGTTCTTCCAATGCACCCGCCACGCCACTGAGAGTTATGCGAAGTCCCCCGCGGCATAAGTGCCGAAGGTCCCCTGCGAGAGGCAAAGGTGTCCGGTGAAGGATCCCTCAACGTGCGGCTGTGAAGTCGGCCTCGAAGACTGACTGGCTCGGTCGAGTGCTGGCAGGATGCCGCCCAGCAACGGCAGTTTACGCCACGCTCGTCCGGATCCGGCGCGGCCCGGGCCTGGTTCGCATCGTGGAAGTCGGCATTTCTTGGGGGCGCATGTCACGGGCCAGCTTCAGGCTCGACGACCGGCCCTTGGGCGGCCTCCGCAGAGATGTAGCGCGGTATCTTCGGAGCCATGGACGGGACTGCGCTCGAACCGCTGCACGACTTCTTCGTGACGGTCGGAGGCGCTGCGGCCGTCTTGCTCGGCCTCCTTTTCGTGTCGGTCTCCGTCAACGCTCGTGTGATCATTCATCACCAAGACACAAGGGAACTCGCTGGCCACACCTTCATCAGCTTCGTGGCGGCGCTCCTGTATGCCCTGTACACCCTGCTGCCGGAGCCGATTCAATGGCTCGGCATTCAGGTGGGCGCCACCGGTGGGATCCTTGTTCTCTTCGCAGCGCCCCG
>NZ_JBKZWT010000319.1:0-4079 GCF_047759905.1 Sinomonas sp. G460-2
CGCGCTCGTGTACACGACGCCGGCGGCCACGGGGATGCCCTGGTCCTCGGCCACGACGCAGCGCCGCCACACCCCCTCATCGGCATCCGGCGCGAGCTCGCCGCGGAACTGTTCCGCGGCGGGCCCCTCGGCGTCGCCCCAGATCTGCAGGAGCGTCTGGTCGTCGCCCGCCCGCCACGGGCGGTAGCTCAGTTCAGCCACGCGCTTGGTTCCTCCCGGCCCGTCAGTTCCCGTTGAGCCGCTCGGCGAGGTAGCCCTGGACCTTGTCGAGCGAGACGCGCTCCTGCGCCATCGTGTCGCGCTCGCGGATCGTGACGGCGTCGTCGTCGAGCGTATCGAAGTCGACGGTGATGCAGAACGGCGTGCCGATCTCGTCCTGGCGGCGGTAGCGGCGGCCGATCGCGCCCGCGTCGTCGAAGTCGATGTTCCAGCGCTTGCGCAGCTCGGCGCCGAGATCGCGCGCCTTGGGCGAGAGGCTCTCGTTGCGGCTCAGGGGAAGCACAGCTGCCTTGATGGGCGAGAGCCGCGGGTCGAGCCGCAGGACGGTGCGCTTGTCCACGCCGCCCTTCGTGTTCGGCGCCTCGTCCTCGGAGTACGCGTCGACGAGGAACGCCATCATGGACCGCGTGAGGCCAAAGGATGGCTCGATCACGTACGGGATGTAGCGCTGGTTCGTGGTCTGGTCGAAGTAGGCGAGCTCGTGGCCCGAGGCCTTCGAGTGGCTGCCGAGGTCGAAGTCCGTGCGGTTCGCGATGCCCATGAGCTCGCCCCACTCGTTGCCCTGGAAGCCGAAGCGGTATTCCACGTCGATCGTGCCGGCCGAGTAGTGCGCGCGCTCCTCCTTCGGGACGTCGAAGCGGCGCATGTTGTCCGGGTTGATGCCGAGGTCCACGAACCAGTTCCAGCACGCGTCGACCCAGTGGTCGAACCACGAGGGAGCGTCCTCGGGCGCCGTGAAGAACTCGATCTCCATCTGCTCGAACTCGCGCGTGCGGAAGATGAAGTTGCCCGGCGTGATCTCGTTGCGGAACGCCTTGCCGATCTGGCCGATGCCGAACGGCGGCTTCTTGCGCGACGTCGTGACCACGTTGTTGAAGTTCACGAAGATGCCCTGCGCCGTCTCGGGGCGCATGTAGTGCAGCCCCTCGGCGTTGTCGACTGGGCCGAGGAACGTCTTCATGAGGCCCGAGAACATCTGCGGCTCGGTCCACTGGCCCGTGACGCCGCAGTCGGGGCACGTGATGGACTCCATGCCGTTCTCCGGCGCGCGGCCCTTCTTCGCCTCATAAGCCTCGATGAGATGGTCCTGACGGTGCCGCTTGTGGCAGTTGAGGCACTCGACGAGCGGATCCGTGAACGTCGCGACGTGACCCGAAGCCTCCCAGACCTGCTTGGGCAGGATGACGGAGGAGTCGAGGCCCACCATGTCCTCGCGGCCGCGGACGAACGTCTGCCACCACTGTTCCTTGATGTTCTCCTTCAGCTCGACGCCGAGGGGACCGTAGTCCCATGCGGAACGGGAGCCTCCGTAGATCTCGCCCGCCTGGAAGACGAATCCGCGGCGCTTGGCCAGGGAGACAATCGCGTCCAGTTGGGATTTGGGTGCCAAGACATGTCCTCCATACTGTGCAGGGCCGCTGGGTGCGGTCCGGGTAGTCCAGAGTCAAGAGTACCGGGGCGCGGGTGGTGGGCGGGCGCATGATGGGTGGTGGGCGGGTCAGGATGGTGGGTGCATACCGGGTGGTGGGCGGGTCAGGATGGTGGGTGCATACCGGGTGGTGGGCGGGTGCATACCGGGCGGTGGGTGGGTGCATACCGGGCGGTGGGCGGGTGCATAAGGTAGTAACCATGGAAGATGTCGAGATCCGCGAAGGCACCATCCGGCTCGGCCAGCTCCTCAAGCTGGCCTCCCTCGTCGAGGACGGCGTCGAGGCCGCCGACTTGATCCGCGGCGGCCTCGTGAAGGTCAACGGAGACATCGAGGAGCGGCGCGGCCGGCAGCTCGCCGCAGGCGACGTCGTCGAGGTCAACGGCCAGCAGGTTCGCCTCGTCAGCCGCGCGTGAGCACCTTGAAGCGCAGGAATTCCGCGACGTGGGCCATCTCGGGCCCGCTGATGCTGTGCAGGATCCCTTCGTAGACGATCTTCGTGAGGTCCACGCGGCCCCGGACCCAGCCGAGCGTGAACTCGACCTTGTCCGGTGTGATGACCGGATCGGCTTGGTCCCGACCCCAGAAGAACGGCACGGTACCGTCAAGCTCGGCGTCGCGAACGTAGGGCCAGCCATCGGCCCCGCCCGCATTGATCGCGAACCCAGACAGACCGACGACGGCGGCGAAGTCGCCCGGGCGGCGCCGCAGGAGCGTCGTCGCCATGGCCATGCCCATCGAGAAGCCGAGCAGGGTCACCGAAGTGTGCTGCCCGCCGACCGAGTCGAGCCACTCGAGGACGTACTCGCTCGCGGCCTCGACCTGGGCCAGCCCGAAGTCGGCCGCCGCGACGAGCGGGAACCACTGGTAGGCCCCCGGCGCGAGCTCCTGCGGGGCACGCAGGGCGACGACGGTGAACTCGGGAGGCAGGAGGGGCACGAGGCCCATGAGGTCCGCCTCGTTCGCGCCGTAGCCGTGGAGCAGGACGATCAGCGGAGTCCCCGCCCGTTCCTCCTCCGGGCGGCTCCACACGGCGTGGTGCGTCGGGTACGTCGCGGGATAGCTGGGGGTGGTCTGGGCCTCAGTCATGCCAACCATTCTGGCACATGGTTGAAGCATCAAGTAAATTGCTTCGGCGTGGCCGGGCACAGTCGGCCACCTTGCGGCGTTAACGCGGGATAGATAATGCAGGAGTGACGGACATGACCCAGCCCAATCATCGCGACGTACAGCTCTCGGACGGCCAACGCCACCCGTGGCACCGGTACGTGGCCATGGGCGATTCGTTCACCGAGGGGATCGGCGACCCCGACGTCTCCTCGCCTGGCGGGCACCGCGGCTGGGCGGACCGCCTCGCGGAGGAGCTTTCCCGGGGAAGCGAGGACTTCGCCTACGCCAATCTCGCGATCCGCGGACGGCTCCTCGGGCAAATCCTCGACGAGCAGCTCGAGCCTGCGCTCGCCCTCTCCCCCGACCTCGTGTCCATCTCGGCGGGAGGCAACGACCTCTTGCGGCCGGGAAGCGATCCTGACGCCCTCGCTGTGAGGCTCGACGGCGCCGTCGGCCGCGTCGCCGAGACCGGCGCAACGGTGCTGCTCTTCAACGGACCGGACATCGGGTCGACGCCCGTGCTGAGCGCCATCCGCGGCAAGGTGGCCATCTACAACGAGAACCTGCGCACGGTCGCCGCGCGGCACGACGCGATCATCGCGGACATGTGGAGCCTGCGCCAGCTCTCGGATTCGCGCATGTGGGCGAGCGACCGGCTGCACTTCTCTCCGCTGGGCCACCACACGATCGCGATCATGGCGCTCGGGGCGCTCAACGTCCCGCACGAGCTCTCCCCCATGGAGCCGGCGCCCCTGCCCTCACGCTCGTGGCGCGCCGCGCGCGCCGAGGACCTCGTGTGGGCGCGCGAGTACTTCGTGCCCTGGGTGATCCGCCGGATCCGCCACAAGTCGAGCGGCGACGGCATCTCGGCCAAGCGGCCGACGGCGTCGCCCGTCTTCGGCGTGGGCGTCCCCTTGGGAACGGGCGACGCCATCGGGGCGCGGGAGGCCCTGGGAGACCCCGTGGGAACGGACGAGGGCGGCGAGTAGGCTGAAGACATACTGGCCCGGCAGGCCGGGCGCATCGGACCGGAGGCGGCCATGAGCTGGATATTCTGGGTGATCGTCCTCGCGTGGGTGGTCCCCTTCATCATGCGGAAGATCGGCCAGCCCCCGCGCAATCGGGGCCAGATTCCCCCGCGCGACCGAGGGTACAACCGCTACGGCGGCTACCCCGGCAACCCCTACCCGCACGGGTATCAGGGCGGCCAGCGGCCCCCGCAGCAGAACCCCACGGCAGCCGGCCAACCGGTGCCACCGCCCCCGGCGCCGGGGGGAAACCCGGGCGGGAACTGGTGGCAGCAGCCCATCCCGCCGGGCAC
>NZ_JBKZWT010000032.1:0-22946 GCF_047759905.1 Sinomonas sp. G460-2
ACACGGAGAAGACGAACTCGCCTTCCTCGCGCTTGTTGTGCAGCTCCCAGTACGCCGCGGCGATCTTCGACGCCGGCGCGGTGGGAAACCCAGGTATCACCGACACATCGATCGAGACGTCGATCCCGACGTGCGCCGCATAAACGCCTGAGTCCGCGAGTTCCTTGTTCAGATTGATTGCCCAATTCCGCAACGCCGCCGCCGCGGCGTTGACGTTGCCGACTTCCGGCACGGGGTCGACCGAACCGGCGCCCGTAGTGAACAGCAGCGTGCCGAAGCCCGCTTCGCGCATCGCAGGGAGGACCGCCCGGGTCGCAGCGATTGCTCCATAGAGCTGTGCTTCGATTTCAGTCTGTACGTCCTCTGGGGTGATATCCGTGGGACGAACAAGCTGGGTGCTTCCATCCTTTGCGACCGGGGAGAACTCGAGCACATCGATTCTGCCGAACCGCACCTGGGCCTCCTCCAAGGCCTGCGCGAGCGCTGGCCGGTCCCGCACGTCTGCGGGGAATGCGGCCGAAGTGATCCCGTCAGCCGCGAGCTGTTCGACCAGACCGTCGAGCTTGGCGCGATTCCGCGAGATCAAGGCAACGTCGAAGCCGTGCGAGCCGAAGGTGCGTGCGATCGCGAGCCCAAGACCAGGCCCTGCGCCGACCACAGCGATAGTTGGCATAGTTTCCGCCTCTCATAAGTGGAACGGTCGATCCGATTCCAGAATCCAATGTAGCACGAAACCGGAACGGCTGGTCCAGTTAGTATCATTGGGGACATGAATACGGCGGGGACACTCTCGGCCTCAGGCGGCGGACGACCCGGTGCCGGCATGCGCGCGGATGCAGAACGCAACCGAGAGCGCATCCTGGCCGCCGCTCGGAAGCTCTACGCGCGCGAAGGGCTAAGCATTTCAATGGCCGCAGTGGCACGCGAGGCGGGAGTGGGAAAAGCCACACTCTTCCGGCACTTTACAACTCACCAAGACCTCATCGATGCGGTCTTCGCAGACCGAATGGATGCCTATGTGCGCGCCACGGAGGAAGCACTCGCCGACGACGATCCGTGGCTGGGATTTCTGCGATACATCACAGAAGTATGTGCGATGCAGGCAGAAGACCGAGGCTTCGCGGACGTCCTTACGTTGACCTTTTCGACCGCCGAGGCACTAGAGGAGCGGCGGACGCGGGCATATCACGGATTTCTCGCCATTATCGAGCGCGCCAGAAGCACTGGCCACCTACAGCCTGACTTTGCCTCGGAAGACTTGATCCTTGTCCTCATGGCCAATGCGGGCGTGATCTCGGCCACCGGAGGCGACGCACCCGAAAGTTGGCGCCGCCTCATCGGCCATCTTCTTCGCGGGTTTGCGACCCATGGCGCACCCGTCCCGCCGATGCCCCCCGCCCCTTCATCTGCCAGCCTCTACCGCGCTATGGCACGAACCGAGCAGCGGCATGAAGGGGAAATCGCCAAGCCTTAGACCTGGACGAACGGAAGAAGCTGCTTGGCCGGCCACCCCACAGAGTGTCTGAGCGATATGCGGTGGCCCAAGCAAGGTCTGGCACGTCCAGCGTCGGAAGGAACGGCAGCAACCGACGGTAGGCCAACTTGAGGACCTCCTTAGGGGTGCGTTCAGGGCCTACATAGGGCAGAGCCGAAGGTGAAGCTCGCAGGAATGCTGGGGCAGTCAATTGGAGCTGGCGCTTCGTCCTTGCCGGCTCAGCCGATGCCAGTCACGTTCTGGTCGAGGGCGCGCGGCGGGTTCGCCAGCGATGTGGGGCTCAGCAGGGCTTCAAGCTCTCGAGGGGCGAGCAATCGCTTTTCGAGGACTAGCGAGGTGATCGTGCGGCCGGTTGTCAGCGCTTCCTTGGCAATGGCGGTCGCGGCTTCGTATCCAATGTGCGGGTTGAGGACGGTGACGGTGCCAATACTGTTCTCCACCTGGGAGCGGAGGAAGTCCTCGTTGGCCGTGATTCCGTCGATGCACAGACCGGCAAGTGCCGTTGCGGCTGCTGCGAGCCGTCGACAGCTCTTCAGGATCGAGTAACCGATGACGGGTTCGAAGGCGTTGAGCTGCAGTTGGCCTGCCTCGGCCGCCATGGTCACGGTGAAGTCGCTGCCGATCGCCTCGAAGGCTACCTGGTTCACGAGCTCGGGGATGACGGGGTTTACCTTCCCCGGCATGATGCTGGACCCAGCCTGTCGCGGGGGCAGGTTGATCTCCGACAGGCCGGCTCGGGGGCCGGAGGAGAGCAGGCGCAGGTCGTTGCAGACCTTGGAGAGCTTGACTGCAATCCTCTTGAGGACTCCGGAGAACTGGACGAAGGAGCCGCAGTCCTGGGTTGCCTCCACGAGATCTGGTGCGGTTTGAAGGGGCAGGCCCGTGATCTCCCGCAGATGCGCGCACGCGCTGTCAGCGTAGCCCGGGACCGTGGTGATGCCAGTACCGATCGCGGTGGCTCCGAGGTTGATCTCGTGCAGTAGCCCGATCGCATCCCGAAGCCGCTGCTGGTCCTCTTCCACCATAACTGAGTAGGTCGAGAACTCCTGTCCCAGCGTCATTGGGACCGCATCCTGGAGCTGAGTGCGCCCCATCTTCACAACATCAGCGAACTCCTCCGCCTTGCGTCCGAAGGAGACGCGGAGGGTGTCCATCGCGAGTAGGAGCTGCTGAGCGGCGAGGATTGTGGCGATGCGCAAGGCCGTGGGGTAGACGTCGTTGGTGCTCTGGCCACGGTTGACGTGCTCGAGCGGGGACAGGAGCTGGTACTCCCCGCGGGTGTAGCCAAGGATCTCCAGGGCGCGGTTGGCGATAACCTCGTTGGCGTTCATGTTGGTGGACGTGCCGGCCCCGCCTTGGATGGGGTCGAGCACGAACTGCTCCTGCAGGGACCCGCAACGGATCTCCTCACACGCCTGGACAATAGCTCGGCTCAGCTCCGGAACCAGGACGCCAAGATCCCTGTTTGCCATGGCCGCAGCTTGCTTCACGCTGGCCAGAGCGGTGATCAGCTCGGGGAACTGGGAGATTGTCATGCCGGTCACCTGGAAGTTCTCCAAGGCTCTCGCCGTATGCACTCCGTAGTAGGCCTGTGCGGGCACGGCAAGCCTGCCGAGCAGATCCTTCTCACTGCGCGTCTCCATCAGATACTCATGCTCCTGTCCGGTTTCTCGATGGTCCTTCTGTCGAGGGAGCTCTCTAGCCAGAAGAGGGGCTTGACAGTGCTCCCGGTCACACTATGATTATCTCCATTCCACATGCAATACGCAATATATTGGAGGCAATATGATGGAAACTCGAATGGCGGCAGTTCCTGTGGAGCCCAAGAGGCGCTGGTGGCGGAAGATGCCCCTGGGGGTATGGTCTCTCTTGGCCGTCGGGGCTGGCGCGCTCATCGGATCCATGGCCCCAGCCGTTGGCGAGGGGTTGAAGATCCTAGGAGACGTTTTCCTAAACCTCGTGCAGATGGTCGTTATCCCGCTGGTGTTCCCCCTGATCGTGCTGGGGATCTCCCGAATGGAGTCGGTCAAGAAGGTCGGCCGCATCGCGGGCAAGGCGATCCTCTACTTCGAGATCGTCACCACGCTGATCCTTCTAATGGCCGTCGGCATTGCGAAGCTGCTCCAGGTGGGCAAGGGCGCCCCGGTCGGGGGAGCCGACCCCTCGCAGCTCTCCAAGCTCAGTAGCGGGGTCGACTTCAACCAGCTGATCCTCCATGCCGTGCCGAAGAACGTCTTCGAGGCGTTCGGGCAGGGCAACCTCTTGGGCACTATCACTTTCGCCGTCCTCGTCGGGGTCGGCATGGCGGCGCTCGGGAGCCGGGTGCAGCGGGTCGAGGAGGTCCTCGATGGCCTCGCGCAGGTCATGTTCAAAGTCGTCGGCTACGTGGTCCGCTTCGCCCCGTTCGGCATCCTCGGCTTCATCAGCTACGATGTCGCCCATTACGGCTTCGGCAAGCTCGGCACTCTCCTGGGGTTCATCGCCACTGTCTATTCCGGGCTTGCGATCATCCTCGGGGTGGTCTTCCCCCTCATCGCTTCCGTGTTCCGCGTCCCGTACTTCTCGCTCATTAGGGCCATCGGCGGCCTGGTCGGCATTGCGTTCGTCACCCGCAGCTCCGAAGCCGTCCTCGCCCCGCTGCTTCAGCGTCTGGAAGGATTCGGACTCCGCCGCTCGACGACATCCTTCGTCGTCCCGCTCGGCTATTCCTTCAACACGGACGGCTCGGTGCTCTATCAGGCCGTCGCCCTCGTTTTCATCGCCAACGCCTACGGACTGGCCACCGACATTCCCGCGCTGCTTCTTATGGTCGCCGTCCTGGTCATCCTCTCCAAGGGCATGGCCGGTGTCGCGTCCGGCTCCATCGTCGTCCTGCTCGCCGCCGGGAACACCCTCGGTCTGCCGCCTCAGGGCGTCGCGCTCCTGCTCGGAGTGGACTTCATCGTTGATATGGCGCGCACTGCTGTCAACGTCGTCGGGAACTGTCTCGCCGCCGCGGTCGTCGACCGCTCTGAGCTGAGAGCCGAACGAAAAGCCAATTCTGCAGGGTCGGCGTCGACCGAATCTGCTGAGAGCCAAGTTCTCGAGGCCGCATCAGCCGCGGCCGGATCGGAAAGGTAATGTACCCGCAAGAGCCCGTCATCGGCATCCTGGGCGGCATGGGTCCGGCAGCGACGGCAGACTTCTACGCCAAGCTTGTCAGCCACACCCGGGCCCGCCGGGACCAGGACCACCCTCGCACCGTCATCTGGTCGGACCCCACCATCCCCGACCGGACACAGGCGATCCTCGGGCTGGGCGAGGACCCAACTCCATGGATGCTCCGCGGGGTCAAACACTTGGAGGAAGCTGGGGCCACTCTCATCGCCGTCCCCTGCAACACGGCGCACGCCTTCGTCCCCGCCCTTCAGGCCAAGACCTCCGCGCCGATCCTTCACATGATCGAGGAGACCGTCGAGCTCCTCTCCGCCCAGGGCATCCGCTCGGTCGGACTCCTCGCCACGACCGGCACCTGCCAAATGGGCCTCTACCAGGCCTCCGCAGCCAAGGGGGGTGTGGAAGTCCTCGTCCCGGATCAGGACGGCCAGGAGAAGGTCATGGATGCGATCCTGGGGATCAAGGGAGGGAACACCACGCCGGACATCAGCGCTGCCCTTGTGGAGGCAACGACCCTGTTGCAGGCCAAGGGCGCCGAGGCGGTAATCGCCGGCTGCACCGAGATTCCACTCGCCCTGTCGCAGGACATGCTTCAGATTCCCCTGATCGACCCCACCGGGGTCTTGGCGGTTGCCGCCCTCCGGCAAGCCGGCTTCCCCGTGGCGGATCAGGGACCCGAACGCCACGTTGCGTGCCCCTGAACGGAACGCAATATCCAATGTATCGTGTACGCATGTCGCCCATCGACCGAGTAGACCGTCGCCTCATGAGCGAGGAGGCCTACGACCGTATCCGGGACGCCATCGTCACCGGCGACCTCACCCCGGGCGAGCGGGTGAAGGACTCCGAGCTGGCCGAACGCATGGGCCTCAGCCGCACTCCAGTTCGCGAAGCCCTCGCCCGCCTCGCCGACATGGGCCTCGTGGAGGCCAAGCCGGGCGTCTACACCCGGATCTCCACCTTGGACAAGGACGAGGTCGCCCGCACGCTCGCTGTTATCAAGGCCCTCGATGAGGTCGCCGTCCGCGCGGGCACCCCGAACCTCAAGCGAGAGGACCTCGAGCTTATGCGGGAGGTCAACGAGGAATTCGAGGAAGCGGTCGCCCGCAGCGATGTCCGGGCCGCACTCGAGGCTGACGACCGCTTCCACAGCATCCCGGTCGCAGCCGCGCGGAATCCACTGATCACGCGCATCCTGGACCAGCTGCACCCGCAGATCCACCGCATCCTCTACAGGAAGTTCTCCACGCTGTACGGGGCCCAGAACACCGGCGGCCACCATCGCGAACTCATCAGGATCCTTGCATCCGGAGACGCCGACGAAGCAGCCAAACGCTCGGGAGAGCACTGGATTGAACTGGGCGGCCTCATCGACCAGCTTTTCGCAAATGCTGAGCTGACGGTCTGACCCTCTAGGCCGACCTGCAGCGTCGCTTTGGGGCGGTGCGCAGAACGACGCAGTCCATGACGACCGGAGTCAGGAACGGGACGAGTTGTCAGCCGTTCCTACGGCTCCTTCTCGAGTGAATGCTGCCGAGCCACCGCCCCGAAACGGGTTGCGGATCGTGTTCAAGGAGACGGGTTTGCTCACGCTTCCCCTTCTGTCAGGTGCATGGTGGCGCGGGACTTCATCGCGCGGTCGGTGTCGGTCAGCTCGGCTTCGAGCCGGCTGCGGAGGTGGATCGCGACCACCGGATCTGCCGAACCGATCTTGAAGAGGCACTGGGCCTTGGGGAGTGCGGTGATCTCCGCGGCGGACCCGGGCGGGAGGCTGAAGAGCCGTTCGCAGGCCTCGGCGTCGTCGCTCTTGGACTGCTTGTAGATCAGGGCGGTGCCGCACTCCTTGATCATCGCGATCGCCGGGCTGTCGGCCGGGATGTCGGAGATGTGGTGGAAGGCGAACTGGCACGAGAGGGAGAGCGCGCGGGAGAGCTTCGTGTTGCGGCGGGTCACGGTCGCGACCGAGCCCTGCACTGTGTGCCAGGCCTCTTCGATCAGCAGCGTCGTCGGGACGGGGTCGACCTGCCGGTGGAGCGTGTTCGCCAGCCACGTGCTGACGATCGTCATGACGATCGGCAGCGCCGGCCCGTCCTCCGGCAGGAGCGAGACGTCGAAGACGGTCAGCCCGGCGTTGAGCCGGATCTCCTCGCTCGTGGGACCGTCGATGAGGCCGGAGAGGTCGTCCTCGATCAATCGCTCGAGCTCGAAGGCAGGATCCCTGCCCCATTCCTTCAGTTCGTCGCCCGTGAGCCCTGCAGCGTCAGCGGCCCCCGCGTCGGGACGGTACAGCGCGGCGAGCACGTCGCGGATGTCTGCTACGCGTCCTTCGCGCTGTGCCGTTTCGAGCGCCTGCCGGTGGGCCATGCGCAGGGCCTTGCCTTCGCGCGGCGTCAGCCTCCTGCCCAGGGCCTCCTCGGTGACCGCCCGCAGCAGCATCGACTGGCCCGCCGGGGCTTCGAACCCCGTGCTGTCACCCTCTGTGGGCGGGCCGTCGGGGTCCTCGTCGAGGCGGGTGGCGATGCGGGGGTCGAGGAGGTTGATCCTGGCTCCGCCTCCGCCGATCCGGAACCGGATCGGCGCCACGTCAAGCGTCTGCGCCAGGGGTGTGTACTCGCCGCCCCTGCGGTCGATCTGGTACTTCTTGTCGATCACGACGATGCGCCGTCCCAGGATCAGCTGCCGCAGCACGCCCCAGGTCTTCATGGCGGAGCTCTTTCCCTGGCCGAGGTCGCCGATGTAGACGACGTTCGGGGACTCGAGCGTCTGGCCGTAGCCTTCGAAGACGTCGTGGATGAGGAACCATCCGGAGTCCGCGTCGATGCCGAAGATGAGTCCCCTGTGCGAGGTCGGCGGGGCCGCGACCGCCATGTGGGAGAACTCCATCTGCCGGGTCGAGGTCAGGATCCCCGGCGCGGCAGGATCGTAGAACCCCAGCTGCGAGGCGAACCTCCACGGGCGGTGGTGGAACCACCTCGTGCCCCAGTCCTTCCCGGGGCCGAGCTGCGGTCGGCCGGAACGGCGGGCCGGGTCGTCGGCACCCACATGCGCCGCCTCAGCTTGCTTCCGCACTTGCGCGACGCGCGCCGCGGAGCGTCGGATCCGCTTCGCTGCGGGGATCAGGGACCAGCTGCGCCGCATCGGTGGTTCCGCCTCGGCGGAGTCGAACGGCTCCTCGGCGGTCGTCACGGTCGTCTCGGCGCTCATCGGATCCCCCTCGTAAACGGCATGGTGGTGATCGATGCAAGGTCCTGACGGTGATCGAGCCATTCGATGCGATCGATCCCGGCGTCGGCGGCCGCGGCCTCGATGATGTCCGCCACCGGGAGGACCTGGTCGGCGTCTTCCACTGAGTAGGTGATGTAGAGCCCGAACGCGGCACCGTGGTGCCCCGATCCGACCCGGAGGTCGACCAGGCGCTGTCTCGAAGCATCCATGAGCACGTCCTCTTCGCCGTCGGTGACCCGTCCTGCTTCCTCGGCGGTCTTCTTCCGCGCCTTGTCGTCGGCCACGTGGCGTCTGGCCTGCCCGCGCGCCTGGCGGGCGTCCTGGAGCTCGCAGACGACCGCGACCGTGTGCACCACCGGGGGCTGGATGCCCCGCAGCAGGGGTCGCAGGGCCTCGACCGGCACGGCTTCCGGGCTGAACGCGGTGGCCGCCACGTAGCCGGTGCGCGTGTGCCAGCGTCCGTTGACGACGACGGCGTTCGGCGACGTCGAGCCGTCCAGGTGCTGCCAGCAGTCGGCGAGGTCCGCTCCCTCGTGGTCGTCGATGTCGTAGTCCGGGTCCTGGAGGTGGCGCAGCAGGGCGGCCATCCCGGCGGGCCCGAGCGGCCGGTAGCCGGTGAGCGAGCCCTTCATCTCGGCGTAGGACATCGCCGAGCGGACCTCGTTGAAGATCGCCAGGCCGATGCCCTCGTCGCCCTCCCCGTGCACGGCGGCGCGCCGGTAGAGCGCGTCCCCGGCGGGGATCCGGAAGGTCTCGTAGGTGCGGTGCTGTTCCGCGCGGGAGCGGACCACATCGCATAGCTCGCCGTACGACTCGAGCAGGACCTCCGGGACTTGATCGGCGATCTGGCGGCGCAGCCACAGCAGGTGGTCGGTCGCGTCGACGGGCACGCTGCGGGAGATCGACTGGACGTGCGTGATCAGCTGCTGCCGGCGGGCCAGCCGCGCCAGGACCTGCCCGTGCGCGACATAGCCTGCGTCCTCCCGGTGCTCCTCCCGCAGCCCCGAGCTGGTGCCGATCGTCTCGACCGTGGCCGTGTAGTACGGCTTCCCGGCCTGGTGCCGGAACACCGCCATCGGTCCCATGGGGGTGTCCACGGAGAAGGACCGGACGGATCCCAGCATCAATGGCGCGGTGTCGCGATGCCGGATCGGGACTTCGATCATGCCGTCCTCGTCTGCCCGGTCTGTATGCGATTTCGGGGCTTTCACGCGGCGCGTCGCTGGGCGGGCAGTGACCGGGACGAACACCGCGGTCCCCTTCCGGCGCCGGTACCGCTGGTGCCACCGCTCGGCGAGCAGTGCGCCGACGCTGCGGTAGTCGGTGAACTTGGTCGGAGTGGTCAGCACCGCCCCGGCCAGGAGCACGGCGGCCGCGGCGAAGAAGGCCAGGATCTGCTGGATGCCGCTGAACATGACCGCAAGGGCCAGCGCCACCGACGCGGCCAGGCCGGCCCACTCGGGGCCCGAACGATGTCCTCCCCACAGGCCCCGGCCGGCGACTTCGCCCCCGAGCACGACCATCCTCATGCCGTCTCCCTGCTAGCGTCCGCTGATGTGGTCGGTGTTCGGGGCGATGGCCTCCGCGGCTGCCCGGCCTCGCCGTGCGGCGGTCCGGGCCGTCTCCCGTGCTGCCAGCAGGAACGCCGCGGCACCGCCGCTCGCGACCTTGCCTGCGGTCCTTGCCGTCAGACCACCGACGCGCCCTGCGGTCCGGAGGGCCGAGCGGCGGCCGGGATCCTGTGTCCCGTGGATCGGCGGGGGCGGCGTCCCGCCGGTTCCCGGGGATGCCGGGCCGCTGACCGCCTGCCCCGGGAACCGGCCGGGGGCATCGGAGCTTTGGCTGCGGTTGAACATGCTGCGCTGCTGGCGGATCAGCGAGCTGACACCGGCCCCGGCGCCTGCGACGACGGCCGCTCCCGCGACGGAGCCGCGGCCCGCGCCCACGCTCGTCGAGGCGGACGGAAGCAGCGGGACCCACTTGAACAGCCCCATCGGGGCGAACGCGAACATCAGCATGGCAGCCCCGGCGATGAAGACGCTCGAGGCGTTCACCAGCGCGTCGTCGACGCCGTCCTTGAAGGCGGGCTGGCCCGCGACGAAGCCGAAGACCGCGCCGACGAGCAGGATCAGCAGCGGCTTGGACAGGCCGATCCCCAGCCAGAGTGAGAAGATCTTCGCGACCCGGCCCCGGTACTCCGGGTGGACGAGGAACCCGATCGCCAGGGCGAGACCGACCCCGATCATGTACAGGGCGAAGGGCTGCAGGAACAGGGCCCCGATCAGGCCCCAGGCACCGAAGAAGAGCAGCCCGAACAGGATCACCGCAGCCAGCGGACCGAACACGCCGTTGGACTGGTAGGAGGCGAAACGCGACACGACCTCCATGAACGAGGCGATCCTGGCCGCCGACCAGTCGGAGAACGCATCGGTGAACCCGGAGAGCCAGCCGTTGAGAACGTGCCCGATGGCCGGGCCGAACAGCACGAGGACCACGGAGAGGGGCCCGTACCAGACGAGGGCGCGGCGCACCTCCTCGAGGTCGATGTCCCCGTCCTTGGCAACGTCCTTCCAGAGCTTGAAGTACATCAGGGCCAGGATCACCAGGCCGATGGCCGCGAAGGCCGCCCACGTGTCGCGGAACCCGTCATCGACGCTGAAGGCGGAGGTCTTCGTCAGGTTCTGGATGACCTCGCTCGTGGCCTTGACCGCCCCGTCCTTGACGGTGTTGGCGAACCTCTCGAACCCGTCCTTGGGGTCGGAGATGAAGGAGATGACGTCAATGCTCCCCAGGATGAACTGCCCGCCCGGGGACACCGCGATGACGCCCTTCAGGACGTCCCCGGCAAGGGGAGCCATTTTCGCTATAACGTTGTTGGCCTGGCACGCTCCGGCCGCGACCATGTTGCCCAAGGCGGCGTAGCCGGCGCACAGCTTCGCCCCGTCCTGGGCCGGGTTGTACGCGATCGCCTGCTCCGGAGTCGCCAGGAACGTGCCGAAGGCCCTGGCCGTATCGGCCACGCAGGACAGCGGCAGGGCCGCCGTCACGGCATTGATCCCGTTGCACACGTCCTGGGAGAGCTTCTGGACCACGGAATCGCGCACCTGGTTCCTCTGCCCCTCCGGGAGCCCGGCCAGGCGCTTCATCTGGTCCGCGTTCAGGGACCCCGACTGCTGCTGGTCGCCGGCCGCGTATGCGGCCTGGGCCGAGACGACGCCGAAGCACAGCATGACGACCATCGCCACGCACAGTGCGCGAACCCTAGCGGAGAGCATTCGCATACTCGATCCACCCCTCCCGAGTGACGTCCTTGAAAGCCTGGTCGGCCAGATCCCTGGTCAGCACGGGCGGCCTCCCATCAGGGGCCGGAAGCGCGGCGAGGTTCGGTCCCCGGTCCGGCAGACGCCCGCCCAGCGTGAGGTCCGTCGAGCCCACGGGGATCTGGCTACGGGTGACCTTCCAGTCACTGCCCTGCCAGCCCAGATCCAGGGCCTGGGTCACGAAGCTCGCCTTCGCGCCCTCGGTCCCGGCGTCGATCGAGGCGTAGACGAGCTGGACGAGGGCCTTGTCGCGGTCGATGCAGGTCACCATCCGGTACAGCCCGCCGGCCGCGACGTCGGTCTTCGTGACCCAGTCCCCGTCGAAGCTCCTCCAGTTGGGGAGCTTCAGGGTCTTGGCCCCTAGGCCAGCCAGGGTGGCGAGGTCGCTGAGCTCGCCGGTGTTCACGTCGATCTGGGCCAGCGCCTTCCGCTGCGCCGGCCATGCGCTGGGGCGCACGTCGGCGATGACCGGCATGAAGTTGGCCGCGGCTGCGGCGGCCGAGTCGCAGCTTCCGTCGTACCCGATCGGAGTCCTCCCGTCCGCGGCGACCCCAGATCCCCCGGAGCCGATCCTCACCGGGGAAACCGGGAAGCCGAGCTTCCCTCCCCCTGCGACCGGGGCCGCGGCAACGGCGGCCGGCTGGTCGTTGCGGGTGCCGAGGATGAGCGCAGCGACGGTGAGGGCTGCCACGACGATGGCGGCGGCGAGGAAGGCCTTCCAATGGCGCCGCATCGTCTCAGGCCCCGATCGCGCCGGTCAGGGCCAGGATGAACCCGAGGATCACCCCTGCCGCGGCGCTGCACCCGAAGACCAGGGCCGTCTTCTTCACTCCCTGGGCGCCCTCGGCGATGTCATCGACGTGGCCCCGGTTGCGGGCGAGGCCCCAGCGGCCCAGGGCCAGGAGGAAAGCGCCGGCGATGACGATGAGCACCAGGCCCCAGATACCGCCCAGGACAAGTGCGGAGGCGTTCTTGAACTTGATGCCGAAGACGTTGAAGTCCGGCTTGGTCCAGTCCAGCGGGTTCTCGACGAACGGCGCCGCCGAGCGGATGACGAGTTCGGACGTGAGGGCGGTCAGCATGATTAGCGCCTTCCATGGGTGGTCGGGTCGGTCGGTGTGCGTGCGGAGGCTCCGTCGGCATGGAGGAGGCCGTCGGCGATCGCCGCGGCCGCCCGCTCGAAGGCGCGGCGGACCGGGGAGCCGACGAGCTGCCAGTCGATGATCGAGCCCGTGTCCAGGGCCTTGTCGTAGGGGATGTCGATCACGGCGCGGACCGCCTCGCCGAGGGCTCGGCGCAGCTCGGTCCGCTCCGCTGCCGGAGATGACGTTCCCGCGCCCTGCGTCACCAGGACCACGGCGTTCGCGACGAGCTGCTTGTAGCGGGTGTTCCCGGTGTGCTCGGACATCGACTCGAGCTGCTCGATCATCCGCAGCGCCGAGACGACCGAGTTGCGCTTGAGCGTGGTCGGGATCACGAGCTGGTCCGCGACGTCGATCGCGGCCAGCCAGTTCGCGCTGCGTGTGTTGTTGCCCGTGTCGACGATGATCGTGTCGTAGAACCTGGTCAGGACCGTGTGGAGCCGGTTGAACTCTTCGACGCCGATCTGCTTCATCCGGTCGGGGTCCTCGTCGGAGACGAGCACGTTGAACGAGTTGTTTCCCTGGTGGCGGGTGTAGAACGACAGGTCGCCCTTGCGGGCCTCGATCCGCTCGAACGACCCCAGCACGCGCAGCAGGTCCCAGACCGTCCTGGTCGAGTCGTTCGAGTTCGTGCGCACGCCGAGCGTGCCCATCGTCTCGTTGTTGTCCCACACCAGCGTCTGGAGCGCCGAGTGGATCCCGAAGGTCGACCCGAGCCCGATGCTGCAGGTCGTCTTCCCGACCCCGCCCAGAGGCTGCGCGACCATGACCATCATGGGGCGGCTGTAGATCCGCTGGATCGCCCCGATGTCCGCCCGTCGCCTGAGCTCTTCCGGCCCCGCCTTCGGATTGATGAGCCCGAAGGTCACGGCCCGGACGAACGCCTGCCAGCCGGAGGCCGGGGGCAGCTGGTCGTCGATGTTCTCCTTCCGCAGGATCGCCGAGCTCCTGCGCCCCCGCACCAGGGGCTCCTCCTGCGTGGGCTCCTCGTGCTCTACCGGTTCCGGCTCCGGGATCGGTGCTACGGACCGGGCGGCCGATTCGACGACGGGATCGTCCTCGAAGTCGGCTGCCAGGTCCGCCACAGCGGAGCGGTGAGCAGCGCCCCTCTCCGTCCCCTGCCAATTCGTCGTCATGGATTCCCCTTCCTCTTGCGCTGTCTGCCTCACTGAGAGCCCGGAACGTTGAACCGGACGACTTTCCACGCCTGGTCGGCCCCGTTGCGGTGCAGGGCAACCCCGTACGGCCCCGCCGGCGAACCGAACCGGGCCTTGGCCGCGTAACCGTTGGCCTGGTCCACGATCAGCTCGCCGGGTCCGAACGACGTGATCGCGATCGTGGACGGATCGACGTCCGTGTAGTCCTGCGCCGCCTGCGGTGTCAGGAGCGCGCGGAGGTCAGCGATCCATGCCTGGGCACTCACCTCGGGGCGCGCGTACAGGGTCATCGCCCGTGTCGCCAGATCGAGCGCGGCCGTCTTCGACGCCGTGTCCCAGGCCACCCCCAAGGCCGCAGGCGACGTCCCTCCAGGCGCCTGGGGGCGGTCCCCGGCGCTGAGCGAGACCGAGGCCGACCCTGTCGGAGCTGCGGACGGGGACACGTCCGGATAAGCGGTCGACGCCGCGGGGGCCGCCGCGCACCCTGTGAGGGCGAGGGCAAGCAACGCCGCCGCTGTGGCGGCCGAGTTCGTAGCTGGGCTATGACGCAAGGCCAAGATCCTTCCGGGTCGGCACGTACAGGAAGGCGCTCGGCGCGCTGTCCTTGACCGTGCGTGTGTAGTAGGTGTGATCGTTCGGCGGCGGATTGCCGTTGTACCCCTCCTCGAGGTACGTCCCGTCGCCGTGCACCGCCGTCACGATGGCCACATGCCCGAGGCCGCCCGCCCCGCCGGTGTTCGGGGCGTACCAGGCGACCGCTCCGGCCTGCGGCGTCTTGCCCGTGGGCCAGCCCCTCGCGTCCCAGCCGTCCTTCCACGTCAGCGCGGAGCCGAGCAGCCTGCCGTCGGGGCGGAAGTTGGAGTTGAGGATCTTGAACGGGGCCCTCGTGCTGCCCAGGGCCTGGTTGAGCCGCCACAGGGCGAAGTCGACGCACTCGCGGGTGAACGTCCCGTTCGGGGACGCCGCGTCGATCGGACCCGCGGCCCACGGCAGGTCGTCGCCCGCCCCGGCCGCTCTTGCGCAGGACCCGGCGATGTCGGATCCTTTCACGCCGGCCAGGGCGCTCACCATCGCGGTCGCGTCAGGCCAGTAGCCCTCGTAGTGGTACGGGTCGGCGTTGCGTTGGACCCTGTGCGCCGCGATCGTCGGGTCCAGCCGTTCCCAGCCCTGGACGCTCAGGAGGGCCCTGAAGAAGTTGGCCGCGCTCACCCCCGGATCCATGCGGTCGCGCGGCGAACCCCAGGCCCCGTTCCCGCGCTGCTGGAACAGGCCGCGCGAATCACGCCCGACAGTATCCCCATGGTCAAGAACCCGCAGACCGGACTCCCCCATCGCGGTCATCACCCCGATGGTCTCGCCCCTGACAGACAGCCCCATCGCCTTGCCTGCATCGATGATCGCTCGCGCGTTTGCCAGCTGGACCCCCGAGTAGCCGGCAATTTGGCGAGAAGCGGTCGTCACGGCCGGCGACCCGGCAGGCGCCGGAACGCACGCGGCCTGCGCCGCTAACGGCGTCCCACTGCCGTTGCCGTCTGTCACGACCGTGACCAAGGCCACGGCCCCGACCAGGAGCGCAGCCGCGGCCGCCCCCAGCGCCGTCCTTGAACCCATGCGGAGTCGCCTCCCCCCAAATTTGCTTCCACTTCTCGATGTGCACCGAGGGGACCGAGAGGGAGGCCGCAAACTGGCATGAACGTGACCGAAATCATCCAGAAGCTGGATCGATCGACAATTGCGGATTCTGGCAGACGGCGAAGCCTCTGACGACAGCCCGCGTCAAATCGGTATGATGCGGGGTCAAAACCGTAAGAGCAGGCTCTGAGAACGACGGGCCTCGCTCAGAGCACCCGAAAAGGGAACCTCAGGCTGATCTGGGCAAACCCGCATCGGACCCGTTTCGAGACCGGATTCGGCAGGCTGCGTCGTTGATCTGGTCGAGCCCTGCGCTATACACTGCCCCGGCTTCGCAAGGCATGCACTTCGGGACCGTCTCCCTCAGTTCCGACGACCCGTGCCAAGGCGAGGCGACTAGATAGGCTGATGTCATGGCTTCTCTGATCGAGCATGCGCAGGCGGTGGCATTGGAGACGCTCTCTGACCTGCCATCGAGGCGGGCACACATGGCAGGCGTGGCCGCCACGGCCACGTCGATCGCCGAGCAGTTGAGCCTGTCGGGGCGCAACACGGTCGCCGCCGCGGCATGGCTGCACGACGTCGGCTATTCCGAGCGTGTCGCGGCAACCGGCTTCCACCCCGTCGACGGGGCCACGTTCGTCAAGGACCAGGGCTTTCCCGACGCCGTGGTATCGCTCGTGGCCTACCACACGGGCGCGGAGAACGAAGCCGCAGAACGAGGACTGTCGGACGCGCTGGCGGCATTCGAGCGGCCGGATCCAGTGCTGCTGGATGTCCTGACCTTCTCCGACCTCACCGTCGGGCCGGAAGGCGAACGCGTGGAGGTGGAGGCACGTATCACAGAGATCCTCTCGAGGTATCCGGACCGGCACCCGGTGAACAGGGCCGTCATGCGGTCGTCGCCAGCCCTCCTTGCTGCAGCGGAGCGCGTGAAACGCCTCATTGCCGCAGCGGACGCCCGCTAGGCACCTGTCGCAGTCGGGCGATACTCAGCCGAGATACGGAGCGGGGCGGCGGTCGAGGTAGTGGCTGATCCGCAGCCGCATCGACGGGTGCATGTCCAACTCGGAGATGCGTTCGGGCTCGACCCACGCAATCGCGGTGCTCTCGGTGTCATAGGCGAGGGTGCCACCGAGGAGTTCGGTGGTCGTGTTAGCGGCGGCGGGGCTGGCTTGATGGCGTCGGACGGCGGGGGCGAGTCGGTCGGCTTGTAGTCTGGAGTGATGGGCGAGGGTTCAGGGCAGGTCGATTCATTCACTGAGGCGGCGATGGGCACGCCCGAGGCGCTGTTAACGATCAAGCATGGCGAGCGTTCCCTGTACGAGAATCGGTGGGTGCGCCTGGTGAAG
Source organism: Sinomonas sp. G460-2 (assembly GCF_047759905.1). Classification (NCBI taxonomy): domain Bacteria; kingdom Bacillati; phylum Actinomycetota; class Actinomycetes; order Micrococcales; family Micrococcaceae; genus Sinomonas; species Sinomonas sp. G460-2. The sequence continues at coordinate 16,480 of NZ_JBKZWT010000032.1, forward strand.
GTCGATATCACTCCGCCGGACGGACGCCGTTTCGAGCACCACGTGGTCCGGCTCCAGCGGGTCGCGCTCTCAGTGGTGCTCGACCCAGAGGATCGGGTGCTCATGCTCTGGCGGTACCGCTTCGCCGTGGACGCCTGGGGGTGGGAGCTTCCCGGCGGTATCGTCAACCCGAGTGAGGACTCCCGCGCCGCGGCCGAGCGCGAGACGCTGGAAGAGACCGGCTGGAAGCCTTTGGGGCTGTCGAAGCTGGCGGAGTTCCAGCCAATGCCGGGCATGGTGGACACCCCGCACGAAGTCTTCCTCGGTCGCGGGGCCGAGCACGTTGGCGACCCAACTGATGCCGAAGAGGCCGGCATCGTTCGATGGGTTCCCCTTGCGGTGGTCCCGGCGTTGATCGAACGAGGCCTGGTGGCCGGGGCCGGTTCCCTGGTGGGCCTACTGCACGCCGTCGCCGCCCTCTCCGGGCAGCAGCACCCGGCTCAGACGCGATAGCAGACGCCGGGAGCCGACCTCGGCTGCGAGCTGGCGCGCGGCCCTTAGATGGGCTCGCGCGGAATCGCGCTCTCCGGCTGCGGCGTAAGCGGTGGCGAGGTCCGTATGCAAGCTTGCCTGTGCCCGCACGAACGGTCCTCCGTCGATCGCCTCCAGCGCCGCGATGAGGTCCGTGATGGCCTCGGGGTCGCCGAGGCGGGCCAGCGCACTGCCCCGCCACCGCGACAGGTGCACATCGTCGAGGGTCAGGAAAGGCATGCTGCCGTCGGGGACATCGGAGGGCAGCGCAATCCAGGCCCGGTTGAACGCGTCAAGCACGGACCGCCTGTCACCCTCCGCAGCGGCGAATTCGCCCTCCGCGGCGGCCAACCATGCCTCCAGCAGCGGCGGGTGCGGGCCAAGGGCCACAGCGTGGCCGATGAGCTGGCGCGCGTCCCCGGCCCGCCTGGCCTCCAGCAGCACATAGGCCTGCTCTCCGAGCGCGTGCGCGAGGAGAACCCTGTCGCCTGCCTCGAGGGCGGCTTGGCGGGCGAGAACATACAGCGCCCAAGCGCGCTTGGGATCACCAGCGTCCAAAGCCTGCCACCCGGCCAGCGCACCGGCATCCGCAAGCACCCGTGCCAGGCCCGCGCGCACATCCGGGTTGAGCGAGTGGTCCAGATAGGTCCGAATCTCCTCGACATGGCCGCTCATCTGGTCCAGCAGGGCTGCGGCGCCGAATTGGCGGTCCCGGATGCGCAGGATATGGGTGTTCTGGGCGAACAGCGACACCAGGCCGTCATCCACGCGAGCGCTGCTGCTCAGCCGTGCCGCGAGCTCTGCGGCCGCGCCGGCGAGTGGCGCGGGTGCGGGCGCGCCGAGATCAGCATCTGAGAGGCCGTAGAGGTGCCTGAGCACGCGGCGGCTGACCTCGTCCGGGCGCTGGTGCCCGTTCTCCCACCGCGAGATCGTGATCCGCAGCGTGTCAGGCTCCGGCGGGGCAATGTCGAGCCTGGCGGCGGCCCGGGCGTATTCGTGCGCCGCCTTGACCTGAGACCACTTCCGCGCCGCACGGGCGTCCCTGAGCGCAGTCCCAGTTTGCGTCCGGGTGTCCTGGCCGTTGCTCATCCCCCATATACTCGCGCACCCGCTACTGGACGGGCCAGAACACGCGCACGTAGCAGCGCGTAGCGACCCCACGCTACAGGCCGCCACTGATGCGAGGCGAGGCCTCTTGATGTGCTGGAGACGCGGTCGGAACGACCCCCCGGCCGGAAACCCAACGACCAGTCGCGCTACGGCCGCCGGCGTGCACCTGTCCAACGACAGAACGCCACATCGGGCTCGAGGAGGACGGATGTCCAGCAATACAGCCTTCGGGGAGAAGGCCGCCGAGCGGAAGACGAAGATCGACGCGCTCCACGAGAAACTGACCTCGACCGTCGAATCGCTGATCACCGGCGAGGACTGGCGCCGTGCCATGGAGTTCGCCGCCAGATTCCGCTCCCGCTCGTTCAACAACACCCTGCTGATCTACATCCAGCACTACGCAGCGTACGAGGCCGGACTGGCGCCCGAACCGATGCCTACACACGTGGCGGGATACCAGCAATGGCGCGACCTCGGCCGCAACGTGAGCAAGGGCCAGCCCGGCTACCAGATCTTCGCCCCGGTCACAGCGCGGATGGCCTCCCGCGAACCGGCCAACGCCGAAAGCTGGCGACGGCTCGCACGCGGCGAGAAGCCCGAACCCGGCGAAGTCGTCCGCACGCGGATGGTCGGCGCGAAGCCCGCCTACGTCTGGGACATCTCGCAGACCCAAGGCCCACCCATCCCAGATGTTCCCGCGCCGAAACTGCTCACCGGTGAGGCGCCCGCAGGGTTGTGGGACGGACTCGCAGACATCGTTTCCGAGCGAGGCTTGACACTGCACGACGCCCCCGACGCCGAATACCTCGACGGCGCCAACGGCATGACCCACTGGCTCAAGCGAACCGTGCACGTCCGCGCTGACATGGACGCCGCCGCCCGCGTTCGCACGCTCAGCCACGAAGTCGGACACATCGTGCTGCACGACCGCGACAACGTCGACGCGGTCCTGCATCGCGGCATCGCGGAGGTCGAGGCCGAATCCGTCGCGCTCATGATCACCGCCGCGCACGGCATGGACTCCAGCCAGTACACGATCCCGTACGTCGCGACCTGGGCATCTCAGGTCCCGAACCAGGATCCCGTCCAGGCGGTGCAGAGCACTGCAGCACGAGTCCGGACCGCGGCACTCGGCGTCCTCGAACGCCTCGACACGACCAAGATCCCGGACGGCACCCCGCCGGCGCTCGACCGGCCACCGACTCGGGCGCCCGCCATCAACGCCGCCCGCTCGCCATCGGCAGCACGTGCCGAAGGTGTCTCGCGATGAATCCCTTCGGCCAGTGCGGACAAGAACTCGCGTATGTGAGGCTGCACGGCCCGGCCAGCCCGAATGCCAATCGGCATCGCAAGATCGGTGAGGTGGAGGCGGTCGAAGGCAAACCTCCGGTCGAGTTGGCCCGCGCCGGCGCTGAAAGGGTCTGCAAAGTCACAGGCACCATCCCGGACGCCCCGTCCGCCGTCCAGGCGCGGGCGGGCGATCCACCTGGGCTCGCCCGTGAACGCGACGACACCGAACGCGCCCAGCACCTTGAGTGCGCCGCCTCGCTAACTGCCGGCGTTCGTCGAACGTCGCAGGCCGCGGCCCCCGAGCTGCGGAGCCTCTGATGGATCCCGCCGAGCTGTTCATTGAGGTCGCGAAGCTGTCGCTGGCGGAGGCGGCCGCACGGTTCGCCGCTGCCGGGGCGCCGGTGTTCCCCTGCGCGCCGGGCGGGAAGCGTCCGCTGACCGCGCGTGGATTCCACGACGCGACAGCGGATGCGGGGCGAGTGGTGTCGTGGTGGCGGCGATGGCCCGGCGCGAACATCGGCATGCCCACCGGGGCAACGTCAGGTCTGGAGGTGGTCGACGTCGACCGGAAGGCAGGCGGGTCGGGGTTCGACTCGTTCGATCAGGCCCGCCGCGCGGGGCTGGTCGGCCGGTGGCTGGTGCTGGTGCGGACTCCGTCCGGCGGGATGCACGCCTACTACCCAGCGGACCCGGCCCGGCCGCAGCCATCGTGGCAGGCGGCGTCGGCGCGGGTGGACTTCCGCGGCGAGGGCGGCTACGTGATCTTGCCCCCGTCCGTCGTGGAACTCAAGGCCGGTCTGCGGGCGTCGTACATGCTCATCAGCAGCCACAAAGGAGCGGTGTCGCCGGTCGACGCGATGGCGCTACGGAACCTGCTGGACCCCAGGCGCGACCCCGTCGCATCCTCGCGAGGCATCGTGCCAGTGACGGATGGCGGGCGGCTGGCGGCGTGGGTCGCCTCGCGAGGCGAGGGCGAGCGGAACCGTGGCTTGTTCTGGGCGGCGTGTCGGATGGCCGAGGCCGGCGCCTCGGCGGAGGCGACGCAGGGACTGTTGGCGCCCGCCGCCGAGCAGGCGGGGCTGCCGTCCCGCGAGGTGGACGCGACCATCCGCTCCGCCTACCGCGCAACCCGCACCGGCCCGCAAGCGGACGACGTTTCCGGGCGGGATGTTGCGGCTCGTCGTACCGCGCAGGTCAAGGGCCACGTGCTCTCATGATCCCGACCTGTCTTCGCGACGGCGATCTCGCGGTCCGGACCGCGGTCGCGGGAACCGTGCTGATCGCCGCGTTCGCGTTCTGGCTCTCCTTCACCGCCCTCTCGGACTTGGCGCGTCGGTCCGGTGTCGAGGCGCGGCAGGCGTGGGCGTGGCCGCTGATCGTGGACGGGTTGATCGTTGTCGCCACCGTCGCGGCCGTCGCGCTGGATCGGCGCGCGGCGGCCTGGTATCCGTGGCTGCTGCTGATGGCCGGGACGGTGGTGTCGGTGACGGCGAACGCGCTGCACGCCACGGTGGCAGCCGATCCTGACGTGCCCGGCCTGCTGGCCGCCTGTGTCGCCGCGGTTCCGCCGCTGGTGCTGCTCGCCAGCACACATCTGACGGTCGTCTTGGTCCGTTCCCGTCGCACCGTCCGAGGCCTCATCACGGAGGGCGCCGAAGGCGTCGAAGTCGCTGCCGGGGCGGAAACGGAATCCGTATCGGGGGTTGGCCGCCGGCGGGGGTTCGCGGAGCGCCTGCGGGAGGAGGGCTGGTCGAACAAGGCGATCGCCCGACGCCTCGGGGTCGCACCGTCCACGGTCGGCCGCTGGTTCACCAAGGCCGAGACGGCGAAGGCGCATCGCGGATACGAGACACCGAGGGAGATGACCACATGAACGACCGCAGACGCGATGCGGCAGACGTCACTCGTCGGCCGCCACGCCACGGCCCGTCCAGGGATCGGTCTGAGGTCAGCCGACCATGTCCGTCCCCAGCACTGCGTAGAGATCGGTTGCCAGGGCACGCGTGTGCACCTGCCTGCCAGGAGGTGCCACACGCATGAGCACAACGAATCGGAGACAGAGGTTTGAGGATTCCGAGGGGCTGCGAGCCTTGCTGACCCGCCTTCACCAGGCCGGTTGGGGCGCCTGGCGGGACGACCCTGAGGCCGGCGCCCTGATGCAGCATGCTGCCGAGAAATACGCCGCCCTTGCCCGCAAGCACGGGCTGGACCCGTGGGAGGCCGCGACCGCCGCATTCGACGCGATGCGCAACCCCTCGGTGCGCCGCGCGGACGACCCGTGGGCTGTGGTCACCCACGCGGTCCGGATCACCTGCCTGGCCGAGGAACGCGGCCAGGGGCTGCTGTGCTCGGTGACCCGCGCCCGCCGCCCGGAGTACAGCGGCTTCCATGAAGCGGAGCGTTTCAGCGACCGCGAAAACCCGCTGACCGACTACCACCCTGCCCTCCACACCACCCCGACGGAGGAAACCGACGAGCCCACGCCCTCCCACACAGTCGGGGCGTCGACCGGCGTCGGCTCCGCTGTTGAGGACACGATCACCCTGTTCGCCCTGTTGGGATGGCCCCCGGCCACGGCCCGCGCCGGGATCGAGTACATCTGCATCCGGCTCAGCGAGGCCGCCTCCCGGGCCTCAGCGTTCGAGGCCCTGCGCCGCGACTTCCACGCCCGTGCGCTGCTGGACATACCGGGCAAGTCGTGGCTGGCCATGCTGCGCGCCGTGCTCGGCAACCCCGACCCGGACCTGGTGCACACGACCGCGGGACGAGGCATCCTGCTGCGGCTGCTCATCGGCGAACCGCTCGGCGACCTGCTGGCGGACAACGCGCTGCTGGCCGACGTGGTCCTGTCCACTCCTTCGGGGAGGGGCCGTGGGTAGCGGGCCCGGGCACATCGAGCTCGAGCGCGCGCTCGACTCCATCCGCATCGGGCGCCGGCACCGCGCCGACCTGGGCGACGTCGGCGCCCTGGCCGCGTCCATCGAACGCGAAGGCCTGCTCCAGCCGATCACAATCGCCCCGGACGGGGTCCTGGTCTGCGGGCTGCGTCGTCTGGCCGCGCTGCGCCAACTGGGTTGGAAGACGGCGAATGTGTGGGTGCGGTCTGGGATCAGCGACGGGCTCGGGCAGCTTCTCGCCGAACAGGACGACAACGCCCTCCACAAAGCGCTCACGCAGACCGAACAGGCCACGCTCTACCGAGAGCTCAAGACCCTGCTCGCCGAGGACGCCGCGCGTCGTCAGGAGGCCTTCCGCTTCACCGTCGACGGGTATAACCCCAGGTCGCACGGTGGGGCCACCGTGGCCCCACCGTCAGCGGCGGCCGGGAAGACGCGGGAACAGGCCGCGCTCATGGTCACCGGCCGGAACTCGTACACGAGCCTGGAACGCATCGGCGAGCTCCAGCGCATCGCAGCCGACCCGAACCTGGCATCAGATGTCCGGGAGCGCGCGGCGGCAGAATTGGCGGGGATCGACGCGGGCGGGTCGATCACAGCGGCGCACCAACGCACCCGCGCCGAGGTCTCCCTCGCCGAGCTCGACCGCCTCGCCGGCGA
>NZ_JBKZWT010000320.1:0-4059 GCF_047759905.1 Sinomonas sp. G460-2
CTACTCGTCCGCGGCCGGGCCACGGCCTGCGGGCCCGTGTCCGGTGACGGCCCGCGCGAGGAAGGCCGGAACCACGTTGTGGGCCGTCGGGATGCTGCCCACCGTGATCCGCTTGCGGAACACCCAGTAGGTCCAGCTCTGGTAGGCAAGCACGAGCGGGAGGCCGATGAGCGCCACGACGCTCATGAGGCCGAGCGTGTACGCCGAGGAGGACGCCGTGCCGATGGTGAGGCTGTACGCCGGATCGAGCGTGGACGGCAGGACAACCGGGAACACCGCGCTGAAGATCGCCGCCGCGCCCGCGGCGAGGAAGAGCGCCATGAGCAGGAACGCCCGGCCTTCCGAGCCGCGTCGGGCGAGCGCCCAGGCGACGAGGGCCGCGGCGGCCGCAACTACCGTGAGCGCCCAGCTCCACCACTTCGAGCCATGGAGCTGCACGTCGATGACCCACGCGACGAGCGGGAGGATCCCGAGCGGCATCCAGCGTCCGAACGCCGTGTGTGCGCGGCGGCGGATCTCGCCGTCGGTCTTGAGCGCGAGGAACGCGAGCGCGTGGACCAGCGCGAAGCCGACGACGGCGAGCCCGCCGAGGACGGCGTGCACGTTGAGCCACGCGAACTGGCCGCCCACGCGGTCGCCGTTCGCGTCGAGCGGCAGGCCCGTGGTCGTGAGGGCAAGCATCGCTCCGACGCAGAACGCGGCAACCGCAGAACCGAGCGCGATCGCCCAGTCCCACGCCCGCGTCCACCGCGCCGAGACGATCTTGCCGCGGTACTCGAACGCGACCGCCCGGAAGATGAGGGCCACGAGGGCTAGCAGGAGCGGCAGGTAGAGCCCCGAGAAGAGGGACGCGTACCAGCGCGGGAACGCCGCGAAAGTGGCGCCGCCGGCCGTGAGCAGCCAGACCTCGTTGCCGTCCCAGACGGGGCCGACCGTATTGAGGAGAACCCGGCGCTCGGCGTCGTTGCGGGCGAAGAGCTTCATGAGCATGCCGACGCCGAGGTCGAAGCCCTCGAGGAACAGGTAGCCGATCCAGAGGACGCTGACGGCGCAGAACCAGACCGTGGGCAGGAATTCCGAAGGAGTTGACACGGTGCGCTCCTAGTAGGCGAAGGCCAGGACGTCGTCGGACTGCTTCCCGTCGCTGGGTCCGTCCTCGCCGTGCGGCAAGGCCAGCTCAGGCATCGCGGAGGCGACGCCGCCGCGGGTGTACCGCCACAGCAGCCTGACCTCCACGACCATGAGGGTCGCGTAGATGGCCGAGAGGACGATGAGCGAGGTGAGGATCTCCGCCGCGCTCACGCCGGGTGAGACTGCTGCGGCCGTGAACATGAACACCTGGTCGACGCTCCCGGCCATGGACGGGTTGGGCGCGACGACGAACGGCTGGCGTCCCATCTCCGTGAAGATCCAGCCCGCGGCGTTCGCGCCGAAGGGCGCGAGGATGCCGACGACCGCGAGCCGCATGAGCCAGCGGGCCTGCGGCACCGTGCCCCTGCGGGTGAGGTACAGCGCGACCGCGGCGGCCAGGGCCGCGAGGCCGCCGAAGCCGATCATCATTCGGAAGCCCCAGTAGGTGACCTCCATGACGGGGACGTACTGGATGGCCTCGCCCGCGCGGTCGCCGTAGATGGGGTTGTCCGGGAGGTTGGTTCCGTAAGCCTTCTTGTACTGGTCTTGGAGGCTGTTGACGCCCTTGACGTTGGTCGAGAAGTCGCCCTTCGCGAGGAACGAGAGCAGGCCCGGGACCTCGATCACGGCGGCGACGTTCGAGCAGTCCTTCGAGCCGACGTCGCCCACCGAGAGGACGGAGAAGCTCGTGCCGTCGTGGCACGCCGCCTCGGCCGCGGCCATCTTCATGGGCTGCTGCTCGAACATGAGCTTGCCCTGGACGTCGCCGGAGATCGCGGTGCCCGCGAAGGAGATCATGGCGACGACGGCGCCGATCCGCAGGCTCCGGAGCCACACGCGGTGGTCGGTGCGGTCGCGGCCCGGGAGCTCCGGATGCTCGCCTGGGATCACGCGCCCGTCCGCGCCGACTGTGTCGATGCCGTCCTTGCGGCGCTGCCACAGGTGGTACCAGGAGATCCCGAGGAGGAACGCGCCCGCGACGCCGAGCGCGCCGAGGAGCGTGTGCGGCACGGCGACGAGCGCCGTGTTGTTCGTGAAGACCGCCCACGCATCCGTCATGACCGGGTGGCCGTTGACCACCGTCACGCCGACCGGGTGCTGCATCCAGCTATTGGCCACGATGATGAAATACGCCGAGACGGCCGAACCGATCACAGCGCACCACAGGGCCGCGAGGTGCAGGCCCGGCCGCAGGAGCTTCCAGCCGAAGATCCAGAGGCCGAGGAACGTGGACTCAACGAAGAACGCGAGGAGCGCCTCCATGGCGAGCGGGGCACCGAAGACATCGCCCACGAAGCGGCTGTACTCGCTCCAGGCCATGCCGAACTGGAACTCCTGCACAATGCCAGTCGCGACGCCCATGATGAAGTTGATGAGGAAGAGCTTGCCCCAGAACTTGGTCATCCTGAGGTACTCGGCCTTCCCCGTCCGGTACCAGGCCGTCTGCATGACGGCCACGACGAGGCCAAGTCCGATGGTCAGGGGAACCATCATGAAGTGGTAGACAGTCGTGATGCCGAACTGCCAACGGGCGATTTCCAAGGCGTCCATGTGCGCTCCTGTCGATGCCGGAGGAGTCTTCTACAAACCGTAGAAGCAACTCTTCTACAGAGTGTAGAACATTCGATGCGGGCTCCGCTCCCCGCAACGCCGCGCCTCGCCGTCATCCTGCTCACAGCGAACACGCGCCGAGGCCTGCTGCGCGCCTTCTTCTACCTCGCGTAGAATGGAGGCAAGGTTCCGCGGGAACCCGGTCCGGGCGCACCTGCAGACCCGGGACGATCATCACGGGAGGACGTAACGATGGCAAGCCTCGGGGAGCTCGAGCGTTCGGTGATGGACCAGCTCTGGTCGACCTCTGATGCGTCGACGGCCAATGAGCTGCGTGACCGGCTCGCGCAGAGCGAGGGGCAGGGCCACGAGGCCAAGGACCTCGCCGTGACGACCGTCCTGACCGTGCTGTCACGGCTCGAGAAGAAGGGCCTCGTGGAGCGCGAGCGCGGCACGCGACCGCACCGATACCGCGCCGTCTCGACGCGCGAGGACCACACCGCGCGTCTCATGCACGAGGCGCTCGGCACCGCGCCGGACCGCGAAGCGGTCCTCGCACGCTTCATCGGGAGCGTGAGCGAGGCCGAGGCCGCGACCCTGCGCAAACTCCTCGCCCGGGGCTAGTCCGGCCACCCTGACGCTTCGGGGACAGCCGTGCTGCTGACCGCGTACCTGCTCGCCTTGCTGGCCATCCTGCTCGCGTGGCCGGTTCCTGTAGCGCTGTCCCGCGCCCGTTGGACCTCACGATCGCCGTTCGCCGCGATGGTGCTGTGGCAGTCGATCGCGCTCGCGGGTGGGCTCTCCATGATCGGGGCCATGCTCGTGTACGGGCTCGAACCCCTCGGCGACAACCTCCTCCAGGCCGTGCGGCGCGCCCTGGGGATCGTCGTGGGCAACCGAGCCTCGGATCAGCTCCACTTCTGGCACCTCTTCGCACTGTGCGCCGCCGCGCTCCTCGGGCTCCACCTCGTCTTCACCCTCGGGCTCACGTACGCGCGGATCACCACCCAGCGGCGGCGCCACCGCGAACTGCTCGAGGTCCTGAGCCTGCCGTCCGGGGCGATCGAGCGCACGCTTGTCATCAACCATCCCGCGCCAGTGGCGTATTGCCTCCCCGGCGGGTCGCGCTCGGTGACCGTGCTCTCCGACGGTCTCATGGACGCGCTCACGCCCGGCGAGCTCTCCGCCGTCGTCGATCACGAGCGCGCGCATCTCACCCAGCGGCATCACCTCCTGCTGTGGTCCTTCGAGGCGTGGCGCCAGGCCCTCCCCTGGCTGCCGACTACGCGCCTCTCGCGGCAGGCGGTGTCCTCGCTCGTCGAGATGCTGGCCGACGACGTCGCGCGCCGCACCGCGCCGGACGAGGTTCTGGTCCGG
>NZ_JBKZWT010000321.1:0-4036 GCF_047759905.1 Sinomonas sp. G460-2
GCATCTGCCGCACCGGCCCCACCACACGCCCCGGCGTCACACCAACACCGTGAAACTGCTGCATCATTGGGGCTTCCTCTCGGTTCGTCCAGCGGGGCTCCGCGCTACCTTAGCGCCTATAGCGTTGCTATACAAGCAGATTTCGTGATCCTCACCACACGCATTATGCATGTGACGCAGTTCACTATCGGCTCTTGTATAGCGTTGCTATATCGGTTACGCTAGCGGCCATGCGTGATTCGGGCATGGGTGTCGCCGACGACGCCCAGGACGGGGAGCCCCCCAAGGCTTCCCCGCGGGAGCGGCTCATTGCGGCCGCGACTGAACTGATTGCCGCGTCGGACGGCAAGCCAGTGTCCACTCGCCAAATCACGGATCTCGCCGGGGTGACAGCGCCAACGCTGTACCACCACTTCGGTGACAAGGACGGGCTGATGGAAGCCGTTGTGGCCAGAGGCTTCGAGGAGTTCGTCCAGCGTGAGGGAATGATTGAGCGGTCGGCCAGTCCGCTCTTCGACGTCAAACGACTGTGGGACACCCATGTGCACTTCGGGTTGACCCATGCTCAGCTGTACACCCTCATGTTCGGCAACACGGGTCCCGGACGCCGTCCGGTTCTCGTCGAGGAGGCAGAGCACCTCCTCGAGCGGGAACTCGGTCGGGCCGCCGCGGCCGGACAACTCTCGGCGCCGCCAGCTCAGGCAGCGCGGGCCATCCTTGCCGCCAACATCGGGGTCACCCTCATGCTGTTGGCGGATGAAACTGACCAACCCCTCTCGGCCGGCGATATCGCGACCCTGCCCCTCTCGGCGCAGACGCGGGACGCCGTTCTCCGCTCCGTCGTGTCGGACCCGTCCCTCGTGGACGATCCGTTGCGCGGGGTGATCGCCGGGGGCCAGCCGTCCTATGTCGCGGCGGCTATCGCCCTCAACGCCACGCTCGAGTCCTCGCATCCGGAACAGCTGTCCGGTACCGAGATGCGGCTCTTCCTTGAATGGCTCCACCGGCTCTCCAACGCCCCTGAGGGCGGAGCGGGAACCGAGGGAGAGAGCCAGCCCCCAACACCTCCCGGCGGCCCGCAGGCTGCCTCCTGACACGAAAGCAGGGAACCATGTCGACCACCGCAGCCCCTTCGAGGCTCCACGCCACGCGGGCCGGGGTGCAGAAATTCGGCACCTTCCTCTCCGGCATGATCATGCCGAACATCGGGGCCTTCATTGCCTGGGGCCTCATCACCGCCCTGTTCATCAAGACTGGCTGGCTCCCGGTCCCCGTCCTCGGCGGATTCGGCAACGACGCGTCGGGCGCGCCGAACGTCGGTCTCGTCGGCCCGATGATCACGTACCTCCTGCCGCTCCTCATCGCCTACACGGGCGGCAAGGCGGTCTATGACGTGCGCGGCGGCGTCGTCGGCGCGATCGCCACGATGGGCGTCATCGTCGGCGCTGGCATTCCGATGTTCATCGGCGCGATGATCATGGGCCCGCTCGCCGGCTGGACCATGAAGAAGCTCGACTCGATCTGGGACGGCAAGATCCGGCCCGGCTTCGAGATGCTCGTCAACAACTTCTCGGCGGGCATCTTGGGCGCGATCCTCGCCTTGGTCGGGTTCTTCCTCATCGATCCGGCCGTCACGGGCCTGACCACGGTGGCCGGCAACGCCGTCCAGTTCATGGTCAACGCGGGAATCCTCCCGCTCACGTCGATCTTCATCGAGCCCGCGAAGGTTCTCTTCCTCAACAACGCCGTCAACCACGGCGTGCTCACTCCGCTCGGCATCCAGCAGTCCGCCTCGCAGGGCAAGTCGATCCTCTTCCTGCTCGAGGCCAACCCCGGCCCGGGCCTCGGCGTCCTGCTTGCGTACATGTTCTTCGGCAAGGGTGCCGCGAAGGCCTCCGCGCCGGGCGCAGCGCTCATCCAGTTCATCGGCGGCATCCACGAGATCTACTTCCCGTACATCCTCATGCGCCCGATCCTCATCCTCGCGACGATCGGCGGCGGCATGACGGGCATCGCGACCCTCGCGATCACCCACGCCGGCCTCGTGGCTCCGGCCGCGCCTGGCTCGATCATCGCGGTCCTCGCGCAGACCTCACGCGACAGTTACATCGGGGTGATCCTCGCCGTGATCCTCGCGTGTGCAGTCTCGTTCATCATCGCGTCACTTATCCTCCGCGCTGCCCGGAACAAGGACGAGGGTGACCTTGCAGCGGCGACGGCGTCCATGGAGGGCATGAAGGGCCGCAAGTCGATGGCCTCGACGCTCCTCGCGGGCGGCGGGGGCGTTGCGACGGCGACCGAGATCCGGAACATCGTCTTCGCGTGCGACGCCGGCATGGGCTCGAGCGCGATGGGCGCCTCCGTGCTCCGCAACAAGATCAAGGCTGCGGGCCACCGGCACGTCACGGTCGTCAACCAGGCGATCGCCAACCTCACGGACACGTACGACATGGTTGTGGTCCACCAGGATCTCGCCCTCCGGGCGGAGGAGAAGACGCCGAGCGCACAGATCGTGACGGTCGACAACTTCATGGGCAGCCCGAAGTACGACGAGATCGTCGCGCTGCTCGACGAGCAGGCCCAGACGGCGAACAAGCCGTTCGAGGGCGTGGCTGGCAAGGCCGAGCCCGCGTCCGAGGTCGAGGCCGCCGCCGCGCACGTCGCCGTTCCGCAGCACCACGCCGAGACGAAGAACGTCCTGCGGCGCGAGTCGGTGATCCTTGCTGGCAGTGCCGGGGACATGCCGAGCGCGATCGACGAGGCGGGCCGGCTCCTCAAGGCGACCGGTGCCGTTGACGACGAGTACATCCAGTCCATGCACGAGCGCGAGCGCTCCGTCTCGACGTTCATGGGCAACGGCCTCGCCATCCCGCACGGCACGAACGAGGCGAAGCCGCACATCGCGTCCTCGGCCGTGACCTTCGTCCGCTACGCCCAGCCGATCGACTGGCAGGGCAAGCCCGTCACGTTCGTGGTCGGCATCGCGGGCAAGGACAAGGAGCACCTCGGCATCCTCGCGAAGATCGCCAAGGTCTTCGGCGACAAGGAGCAGGTCGCGCGCCTCGAGGCCGCTCAGACCGTCGACGAGGTGCTCGACATCTTCGGAAAGGTGAATGCATGACGCTCGGGAGCAAGTCGGCAGTCCACTTCGGGGCGGGGAACATCGGCCGCGGTTTCGTGGGCCTGCTCCTGCACGAGGCAGGCTACGGGCTCGTCTTCGCCGACGTGGCGGCGCCGCTCATCGAGGCGCTCCAGGCCACGCGGTCGTACACCGTGCACGAGGTGGGCGACGGCGGCGTCGACCACCTCGTGGACGGCTACGACGCGGTCAACTCCGCGACGCAGGAGGCCGAGCTCGTCGAGCGCATCGCGCGGGCCGACATCGTGACGACCGCCGTGGGCCCGAACATCCTCAAGTTCGTGGCCCCGGTGATCGCCCGAGGCCTCGCCGCGAGGCCGGAAGGCGCTGCCCCGCTTGCCGTCATGGCGTGCGAGAACGCGATCAACGCCACGGACATCCTCGAAGCCGAGGTGTGGGCCGCGGCCCGCACCGAGGGCCTCGGCGAGGATGCCGTGAACGCGAAGGCCATCTTCGCCAACACGGCGGTGGACCGCATTGTCCCGGCCCAGGCGCCCGGAGGCGGCCTCGACGTCCGCGTCGAGCCCTACTTCGAATGGGCCATCGAGCGCGGCCCGTTCGGCGACGCCGTCCCGGCAATCCCTGGGGTGACGTGGGTCGACTCGCTCGGTCCGTATATCGAGCGGAAGCTCTTCACCGTGAACACGGGCCACGCTTCCGCAGCGTACTTCGGGCGGGCAGCGGGCAAGGACAAGATCGCGGACGCGGTGGCCGACCCCGAGATCCGGGCCAAGGTCGAGGCGGTCCTCGCCGAGACCAAGGCGCTCCTCGTCGCGAAGTACGGCTTCGCGCCCGACGAGCAGGAGGCGTACATCCGGAAGATCCTGGGTCGCTTCGCCAACGCCGAGCTCCCGGACACGGTGGACCGCGTGGGCCGCGCCCCGCTGCGGAAGCTGG
>NZ_JBKZWT010000322.1:0-4021 GCF_047759905.1 Sinomonas sp. G460-2
GCGGTTGTGGCCAGGGGCTCGGAGTCTTCGCCGGCGGTGGGCACGCGATCTGCAGGAGGCGCGCCTCGGCCGGACACCGAGGCCCCGCCGGGACCTGGTGCCGCTGCGCTCGCAGGAGTTTGGCTCAGGCGGCTCTACCTCGACCCGTCAACGGGCGAGCTCGCGGCAATGGACTCGAGGGCGCGTCGATTCCCGCGCGCCCTCGCCGACTTCATCGAGATTCGCGATCAGCGGTGCAGGACACCGTTCTGCGATGCGCCGATACGCCACATCGATCATGTGGTTCCCGCTGTGCAGGGCGGTGAGACGAGCGTCGAGAACGGCCAAGGGCTCTGCGAGGCGTGCAACCACGCGAAGGAATCGCCGGGGTGGGAGCAAGCGGTAGTCGGCGGTTCCGCGGCCGACGACGTCGGAACCCGTGGCGACATCGTCACCGTGGCGCCAACCGGGCACGAGTACTACTCCCCGCCGGTCAAGCTCCCCGGTGCGGCATCTCGGCCGAGACGCCGGCTTTCGCGCGCGGGCTGACCGGGCGGGCCCTGACCGGGCGGGCCCTGACCGGGCGGGCCCTGACCGCAGCCCGGCCAGAGGTGCCTGCCTACCGCGTGTCCAGATCCTCGAACACGAGGAACGTCTGGGTGTCCAAGACTCCGGGCATGTTCTGCAGCTGGTCGAAGACCACTCGTCGCAGGTCCGTGTTATCGACGGCCCGCACGAGCAGGATGACGTCGAAGTCCCCGCCCACGAGGGCGATGTGGTGCACCTCGGGGATCGCCTTGAGCTGCTCGCGCAGCTCGCGCCAAGAGTGTTGGCGCACCTTGAGGGTCACGTACGCGCTCGAGCGGAGCCCGGCCTTGAGGGGATCGACGAGCGCCGTGTACTTCGTGATGATGCCTTGCTCCTGGAGCTTGGCCATCCGGTTGTAGGCGTGCGCGCGCGAGATGTGCACGTTCTCGGCGATCGTCGTCACGGACTGCCGGGCGTCCTCGGTGAGCTGGGCAAGGATCGCGCGGTCCACATCGTCCACGGGGCCTCCTGTGATCTGGGTCATTCGTTGCGATTCGTCTATAGATTCTCCCGGTTTGCGTCCAAGATTCCAAGGTTTCTACCATTCGTGGATACGAATAGGACGCCCAGCGGATACTTGTGTCAACACCCATGCTGCGAGGAGGCATCATGACCATTCCCGCGGAGGCCCAGGAGGCCATCAAGCGCTTTGGCATCAGCATCGAGGACTACATGCTCCCCGTGCACGGCCAGATCCAGATCCTGTCCGAGGACGGCACGATGCTCCCGGAGGATCGGCGCGGCTCGAGCCCCGGCCACCAATATCCGGTCCCCACGGATCGCGAGCTCCTCGAGGCCTACCGTCGCCTCGTGATCGGGCGGCGAGTCAACGACCAGAACTCGGCGCTCGTCCGGCAGGGCCGCCTCGCGGTCTACCCGTCGAGCCACGGCCAGGAGGCCTGCCAGGTCGCCGCCGCCCTGTGCCTGCGAGACGGCGACTGGATGTTCCCGACGTACCGCGACTCGGTGGCCGTCATGAGCCGCGGCGTTGATCCCGTCGAGACGATGACGCTCTTCCGCGGCGACTGGCACGGCGGCTACGATCCCCACGCGCACCACGTCGGGATCCAGAGCACCCCGCTCACCACTCAGCTCCTGCACGCGGTCGGCGTCGCCCACGCGGCAAAGCTCCGTGGCCAGGACACCGTGGTGCTCGCGATGTGCGGCGACGGCGCCACGAGCGAGGGCGACTTCCACGAGGCCCTCAACTTCGCCGCCGTCTTCCACCTCCCCGTCGTGTTCTTCGTCCAGAACAACCAGTACGCGATCTCGGTTCCGCTCGCTCACCAGTCGGTCGCGCCGTCGCTCGCCCACAAGGCGGTCGGCTACGGCATGGCGGGCGAGCGCGTGGACGGCAACGATATCGTGGCCCTTCTCGCGGTCCTCGACCGCGCCGTGACCCTGGCCCGCAGTGGTTCCGGGCCGCTCCTCGTCGAGGCCAACACGTATCGCATGCAGGCGCACACCAACGCCGACGACGCGACGCGCTACCGCAACGAGGCCGAGGTCCAAGCCTGGGCGCTCAAGGATCCCCTCAACCGCATGCGGCACTACCTCCGCTCGACCGGCGCGCTCACGGACGACGTCGAAACGGACTTCGCGGGCGACGCCGAAGACATTGCCCAGCAGCTCCGCGATGGCCTCGGCGTCGATCCCGCGCTCGATCCGGGGGACTTGTTCCGCCACGTCTTCACCGAACCGACCCCGCAGCTGCGCGAACAGGCGGCGCTGCTTGCCGATGAGCTTTCGCGCGACGAGGATTCGCGCGACGCACAGTCAAGAAAGGACCACTGATGAGCACGGTTGCCGAGGCCGCCGCCGCGCGCGCGGCCGCCACTGCCGGGCCCGAGCCCGTGACCTTCGCGAAGGCGCTCACCACCGCGATGGCTGACGCGATGCGAGCGGACGACGGCGTCGTCGTCTTTGGCGAGGACGTCGCCAAGCTGGGCGGCGTCTTCCGCGTCACGGACGGCCTCATGGCCGAGTTCGGCGAGCTGCGCTGCTTCGATACGCCCCTCGCCGAGTCCGGGATCGTCGGCATGGCGCTGGGCATGGCCATGAACGGCTTGCGTCCCGTGGTCGAGATGCAGTTCGACGCGTTCGCCTACCCCGCCTTCGAACAAATCGCGAGCCACGTCGCGAAGATGCACAACCGCACGCGCGGCCGGGTCACGGTGCCCATGGTCATCCGGGTGCCCTACGCGGGCGGGATCGGCGGAGTCGAGCACCACTGCGATTCGTCCGAGGCGTACTACGCCCACACGCCGGGGCTCAAGGTGTTCACGCCGTCGAGCGTCGCGGACGCGTACCGGCTGCTCCGGGAGGCCATCGCGTGCGACGACCCGGTCGTCTTCATGGAACCCAAGAAGCTCTATTGGTCCAAGGACGCCGTGGACCTCGAGGCGCTGCGTGCCGAATACGACTCAGCGTTCGGCGGCACTGGATCCGGCGGTACGGTGAGCCCCAAGGCTGCGGGGCGCGCCGCCGTCGTCCGCCCTGGGACGGACGCGACGATCATCGCGTACGGGCCCGCCGTGCCGCCCGCGCTCGCCGCGGCGGAGGCCGCGTCCGCGGAGGGACGCTCGGTCGAGGTTGTTGACCTCCGCACCATCGTCCCGTTCGACGACGAGACGGTATGCGAGTCGGTGCGTAAGACCGGCCGGGCTGTCGTGGTCGCGGAGGCGCAGGGCTTCGCCTCGGTCGCTTCCGAGATCACGGCCCGCGTGCAGGAGCGCTGCTTCCACTCGCTCGCGGCCCCCGTGCGCCGCGTGACCGGGTTCGATATCCCGTTCCCGCCGCCCAAGTTCGAGCACTGGTACCTGCCCGGGGTCGACCGCATCCTCGACACCCTCGACGAGCTGCAGTGGGAGGACTGATGGCCGTGGCGCGAGATTTCCTGCTTCCGGATCTCGGCGAGGGCCTCACCGAGGCCGAGCTCGTGCGGTGGCTCGTGGCCGTAGGCGACTCGGTCGCGGTCGACCAGCCGATCGTCGAGGTCGAGACGGCCAAGGCCGTTGTCGAGGTGCCGTCGCCGTTCGCGGGAGTCGTGACCGTGCTGCACGGGCAGCCGGGGGAGACGCTCGACGTCGGCCGCCCGCTCATCAGCATCGACGAGGGGTCGGCTGGCCACGGAGGGACGGCTGCCGAGGCCCACCGGACCGAGGAGCGTGCGGGATCGGACGCGCCGTCAGGGTCCGGCAACGTGCTCATAGGCTATGGCACGTCCGGGTCGTCATCCGGCGGGCGGACCCGGAGCCGCAAGGGGTCTCCAGCGACTCAGAGCGCCGCCGCTCCGACGGGGAGCCAGGCCCAAAGCCTGCCCGCGCAAGCCATCCGTGTCGTCTCCCCGCTCGTCCGCAGGCTCGCCCGCGATCTGGGCGTGAATCTTCACGCCGTCTCGGGATCGGGGCCGGACGGCCTCATCCTGCGGCGCGACGTCGAGGTCTCGGCGCCG
>NZ_JBKZWT010000323.1:0-4018 GCF_047759905.1 Sinomonas sp. G460-2
CGGGGACCAGGACGAGTTCGGCGTCCGGGAGCTCCTCGCGAAGACCCTCCGCGAGCGCCCCCGCGACCTCGTGCGCCGAGAGGGTGCCCTTGAACTTGTCCGGGGCGAGGACGATCTTGGTGGGCTTCACGAGAAGGTGCCCGCCTAGTCGAGCAGCGCGACGATTGCGGTCGGGGCATCCTCGCGGCGCTCCGCGAGGTCCTCGAACTCGACCACGTTGTCGAGCTCGGTGCCCATCGCGATGTTCGTGACACGCTCGAGCATGGCCTCGACCACCACGGGGACCTTGTACTCGGCCATGAGGGCGCGGGCCTTCTCGAAGGCCGGGCCCAGATCCTCCGGGTGCTCCACGCGGATGGCCTTGCAGCCCAGGCCCTCGGCCACCTTGACGTGGTCCACGCCGTAGCCCTGGGCCCGCTCCGAGCCGGTCGCGTTCACGTTCTCGAACGCGAGGGACACGTGGTAGTCCATCTCGAAGCCGCGCTGCGACTGGCGGATGAGGCCCAGATACGAGTTGTTCACCACGACGTGGATGTACGGCAGCTGGAACTGCGCGCCCACGGCGAGCTCCTCGATCATGAACTGGAAATCGTAGTCGCCCGAGAGTGCTACAACGGTCTCGCCCGGCTTGCCGCGCACCACGCCGAGGGCCGCGGGGCCCGTCCAGCCGAGCGGACCCGCCTGGCCCGCGTTGATCCACTTGCGCGGACCGAACACGTGGAGCAGCTGGGCGCCAGCAATCTGCGAGAGGCCGATCGTCGTGACGTAGGTCGTCTCGGGGCCGAACGACTTGTTCATCTCCTCGTAGACGCGGAACGGCTTCATGGGCACGTTGTCGTAGTGCGTCTTGCGCTGCATCCGGCCGCGCTTGTCCTGGGCGGACTCGGCCCAGGCCGAGTAGTCCGGGAGCGTGCCGGCGGCCTCGCGCTCGCGGGCCACCTCGAGGAGGGCCTCGAGCGCGAGCCCCGCGTCGGAGACGATGCCGAAGTCGGGGGAGAACACGCGGCCGATCTGCGTCGGCTCGATGTCGATGTGCACGAACTTCCGGCCCGCGGTGTACTTCTCGATCGAGCCCGTGTGGCGGTTCGCCCAGCGGTTGCCGATGCCGATCACGAAGTCGGACTCGAGGAAGGTCGCGTTGCCGTACTTGTGGCTTGTCTGGAGGCCAACCATGCCCGCCATGAGGCGGTGGTCGTCCGGGATGGCGCCCCAGCCCATGAGGGTCGGGACCACCGGCACGTTGAGGAGCTCGGCGAGCTCGACGAGCTTGTCCGCCGCGTCCGCATTGATGATCCCGCCGCCGGCCACGATGAGCGGGCGCTCGGCGGCCGTCAGCATGTCGAGGGCCTTCTCGGCCTGCTTGCGCGTGGCGCGCGGCTTCTCGACGGCGAGCGGCTCGTAGGCGTCGATGTCGAACTCGATCTGGGCCATCTGCACGTCGAACGGCAGGTCGAGCAGCACCGGGCCGGGGCGGCCAGTGCGCATGAGCTGGAACGCCTTCTGCACGGCGCCGGGGACCTGGCCGGGCTCGAGGATGGTCATGGCCATCTTGGTGAGCGGCTTGGCGATGGACTCGATGTCCACGGCCTGGAAGTCCTCCTTGTGCAGCTTCGCGACGGGCGCCTGGCCCGTGAAGCAGAGCATGGGGATGGAATCGGCCTGGGCCGCGTAGAGGCCTGTGATCATGTCGGTTCCGGCCGGGCCGGACGTGCCGAGGCACACGCCGATGTTGCCGGCCTTCGCGCGGGAGTAGCCGTCCGCCATATGCGAGGCGCCCTCGACGTGGCGGGCGAGCGTGTGGCGGATGCCCCCGTGGGCCTTCATCGCCGAGTACAGCGGGTTGATCGCGGCGCCGGGCAGGCCGAACGCCTCGGTGGCGCCTTCCTTCTCCAGGATGGCCACGATCGCGTCGACAGTGCGCATCTTTGCCATGTCGGTGCTCCTTAAGGGTGGGTGTGGGGGCCGCGCGCCTGCGCTGCCGCTTAGTTCTTGCCGGAGAGCTCGTTGGTGAGCTTGAAGAGGCCGGAGTGGTCGAGGCCGCCGTCGCCGCGGGCGACGAGGGCGGACACGAGCTGGGCCACGGCCGCGCCGAGAGGCACGACGACGCCGGCCTCGCGCGCGGCGGAGGTGACGATGCCAAGGTCCTTGTTGTGGAGGGCCAGGCGGAAGCCGGGGTCGAAGTTGCGGTCGAGCATCTTCCGGCCCTTCTGGTCGAGGACCTTCGAGCCTGCAAGGCCGCCGCCGAGGACCTTGAGCGCGGCGTCGGTGTCAACGCCGTAGGCCTCGAGGAAGACGATGGCCTCGGAGAGCGCCTGGATGTTGACGGCGACGATGAGCTGGTTCGCGGCCTTGACGGTCTGGCCCGAGCCGGAGGGGCCGACGTGGACGATTGTCCTGCCGACGGCGTCGAGGACCGGCTTGGCGGCCTCGAAGTCCTCGGCGGAGCCGCCGACCATGATCGAGAGAACGGCGTCGATGGCCCCCTGCTCGCCTCCCGACACCGGCGCGTCGAGCGGGCGGATGCCGGCGGCGCGGGCGTCTGTAGCGAGGCGGGCGGCCACGTCTGGGCGGATCGACGAGGCGTCGATCCAGAGGGCCCCGGGCTTCGCGTTCGCGAAGACGCCCTCGGGGCCGCTCACGACGCCCTCGACGTCGGGGGAGTCCGGCACCATCGTGACGATGACGTCGGCGTCCTTGACGGCGTCCGCGATGCTCTCGGCGCCGCGGCCGCCCTCGGTGACGAGCTTGGCGATCTTGTCAGAGCTGCGGTTGTAGCCCGTGACCTGGTGGCCGGCCTTGACGAGATTCACGGCCATGGGAAGGCCCATGATTCCGAGACCGATGACTGCGACGTTGCTCATGTTCTCTCCTGGAAGTGCGGGGAGGGCGGGTAGGGCTGGAATAGCGGGTTCTGGTGGGCGCGACAGTCAGCCGGCGACGGGCCGGATGGCCCACTTGAAGGCCTCGGCCGCGGGGGCCTTGTACTCGAGGCCGATGTAGCCGGAGTAGCCCAGCTCGCGGGAGCGGGAGATCCACTCTCCGAGCGGAAGCTCGCCGGTACCGGGGGCCCCGCGGCCCGGGTTGTCGGCGATCTGGATGTGGCCGAAGTCCTTCGCGTGGCCCTCGATGACGGCCGCGACGTCGTCGCCGTTGACCGCGAGGTGGTAGAAGTCCGCGAGGAGCTTGACGTTGTCCACGCCCGCCCCCTCGGTCTTGCCGATGACGGCGAGCGCGTCCGCGGCGGTCTTGAGCGGGTAGGCCGGGGTGCCGGAGACGGGCTCGAGCAGTACAGTGCCGCCGATCTCGGCGATGCCCTTGGCCGCCGCCACGAGGTTCTCGAGCGCGAGTTCGTCCTGCGCCTCGGGGGTGGAGTCGGCCAGGCGGTTGCCGTAGAGGGCGTTGAACGCCTTCGTGCCGAGCCGCTCGCCGATCGCGGCGACGACTGCGATGTTCGCCTTGAACTCGCCGCCGCGGCCGGTCCACGAGACGAGCCCGCGGTCGCCGGCGGGCATGTCGCCCGCGAAGAAGTTGAGGCCGCTCAGCCGCACGCCGGCGTCCCGGATCGCGGAGACGAACGCGTCGACGTCCTTGTCGGCGGGCACCGCCTCCGCGAAGGGCCACCAGAACTCGACTGCGTCGAAGCCAGCGGCCTTCGCGGCCGCCGGGCGCTCGAGCAGCGGAAGCTCGGTGAGCAGAATGGAGCAGTTCACCGTGTACGTCATTGTCGGGGTCCTCTCGACGCGATTTTCGTATGGCGGAAGAAGATTTTCTCTTGATGAAAGTGTAGGACTGAGGGCGGAGCCGGGTCAACCCGGTATACCGCTCCGGTTCCCTGAGCTGCGGCGCCGGCTTCCCCGGGTTCTATGCCGGCTTCCCCAGCTTCGTCCCCGGCTTCCCTAGCTTCACCGCGGACGACGGCGGCGCTCGCCCGGGATTCCGGGCGTCACCGAACGCAGGGGTCGCCGAAGTCGGGGAGACCGGCGGGGGAAGTTGGGGAGGCCGGTTTACGAGATGGGGA
>NZ_JBKZWT010000324.1:0-3986 GCF_047759905.1 Sinomonas sp. G460-2
GCGATGGCGCTCGTCTCGGCCTTCACCGGTGCGGCGCTCTTGGCAGCGGGCGATCCGCGGGTTCGGCTCGGCGCCGGGGCGCTCACGGATGCGGGGCTGCGCTTGGCGACCGGCCGCCCACGTGGCAAGGTGGACGGGTGAATCAGACGGCGCGCAGGTCGGTACGGTGATGGCGGCACGGTCCGGCGCGGGGGCGCGCGAGCCTCGCTCGAACGGCGCGATCACGGTCGATTTCCGGAACGCATCTCCGGCACCGGTCCTGCTCATTACGGGCCCCGAGGACTACCTCGCCGCGCGCGCCCTCGACCGGATCCGCAGGGAGGCGAGGTCCGTCGATCCGGGCCTCGAAGTCACGCGACTCGAGGCAGCCTCGTACGGCGCGGGCGAGCTCCTCCTCGCTGCGTCGCCGTCGCTCTTCGGGGAGCGCAAGCTGATTGAGGCTCACGGCCTGGAGTCGATGAATGAGGACTTCCTCAAGGACGCGATCGCCTACGTGGCCTCGCCGGACCCCGACATCGTGCTGGTGCTGCGGCACGGGGGCGGGACGCGCGGCAAGAAACTCCTCGACGCTCTGAAGGCCTCCGGCGCCCCGGTCGTCGACTGCCAGCCGCTCAAGAGGGACGCCGACAAGGCAGCGTTCGTCGCGGCCGAGTTCAAGGGCTCGGGCCGGCGCATCGAACGGGACGCCGTGGACGCCCTCGTCGCGGCGGTGGGGAGCAGCCTCGCCGAGCTCGGTGCGGCGTGCAGCCAATTGCAGCTCGACGCGACGTCGACCGTGGACGTGGCCACCGTGGAGAAGTACTTCGGGGGCCGCGTCGAGGCGACCGCCTTCAAAGTCGCGGACGCCGCGCTATCGGGGCGCAGTGCTCAGGCGCTCTCGGCGTTCCGGCACGCGATCGAGACGGGCGTCGACCCCGTGCCGATCGTGGCCGCTATCGCCTCGAAGCTGCGCACCCTCGCGAAGGTTGCGGGCGAGCAGGGATCGGCGCAGAGCATCGCTCGCACGCTCGGCATGCAGCCCTGGCTCGTCGAGCAGGCTCAGCGGGACATCCGGGGGTGGACGCCGAAGAGCCTTGCTGCCGCGATCCGGGCGGTCGCCGAGGCCGACGCTGAGGTGAAGGGCCTCGCGCGGGACCCGGGCTACGCCGTCGAACGCGCCCTCGCCGTGGTGAGCGCCTCGGCCCGCGCCCGCTAAGCCTGCGACTTCTCAGGGACGCACCCGCTGAAGCGATCCGCGCGAGAGTCGGATGGCAGAACTGCCTCACCGCGGTCCACGGCTGAAAGAATGCCGCCATGGAACAGCTCGGACTCATCATGGGACTGCTCTTCGTCACGGTGCTCGCCGTGGGCATCGGCGATCGGCTCAAGCTGCCCTATCCGGTCCTCATGCTCCTCATGGCCATGGGCATGACCTTCATCCCCGGGTTTCCTGATTTCGCCGTCGCTCCCGAGCTCATCCTTCCGATCTTCCTGCCCCCGCTTCTCTTTGCGACGGCCCAACGCAGTTCGTGGCAGGTCTTCCAAGTCCGTTGGCGCACCCTTCTCTGGCTCGCGGTGGGGCTCGTCGTTGTCACTACGGCTGCCGTGGCGGGCGCGGCATGGCTGCTGATCCCAGGAATCGGGCTGCCGGCGGCTATTGCCCTGGGCGCCATGGTGGCGCCGCCGGATCCGGTCGCCGTCGAATCCGTCGCCGGGAAAGTCAAGATGCCGCGCAAGATCATGAACGTTCTCCAGAGCGAAGGGCTCTTCAACGACGCCGCGGCCATCGTGGTCTTCCAGGCCGCGGCGGCGGCAACCCTCGCGGGAAAGAATGTGGATCTCTCCCTCGTACCGCTGTTCTTCCTCGGCATCGCCGTCGCGGTGGCGGTAGGCGTCGCCATGGGATACGCGGCCAAGCTTGTCACGTGGCTTGTCACCGCTGGGGTCGCGAGGACCGCCGTGAGCCTCGTCGTGCCGTTCGCCGCCTACATTCTGGCCGAGGAGCTCCACGCCTCGGGCGTGATCGCCGTCGTCGTGGTGGCGCTGGAACTCAAACGCCATGCGCGCGCCGAGGACGCCGCCGAACGTGTCAACCAAGCCGCCTTCTGGGATGTCGTCGAGATGCTCGCCACCGGCCTGGCCTTCGGGCTCGTGGGCCTCGACATCCGCCAGGTCATCCATGAGCAGGGCGGGGCCGTCGTAGGCATGCTGCCCGCGGCCCTCGCGGTCTGCGCCGTCACCGTCGTGGTGCGGTTCGTCTGGATGTGGCTGTATCTCACGGTGCGACGCGAGGCGTTCCGGGGTGACGCCCTCGCCCGAGCGAAGGCCGTCGTCGTCCTGACATACAGCGGCATGCGGGGGCTCGCGACGCTCGCGCTGGCCCTCGCGCTTCCCCTGAGCCTGACCGACGGCTCGGCGTTCCCTGAGCGGGACCAGATCCTCGTGACGGCATGCACGGTCCTCATCGTGACGCTCGTCATCCCGGGACTGACCCTTCCCGTGCTCATGAAGGCACTCAACGCCCAGGACGACGGGTCCGAGGAGAAGGAGACGACCCGCCTGCTCATTCACCGCGCACGGAGGGCGGCCTTCCAGGCGGTGGCCGAGAGCGGGCTCAAGGACCAGCTCACGCAGGGGCAGAGGCAGCTGCTGACCCAACGCTTCAAGGGGCTTGAGGTGGAGGCGATGTCGCCCCACGGTGCCGCTGGGCCGCGGGACATTTCGGACGAGGAGCGGGAACGGCACGCCAAGAAGCGCGAATTTGCGATCGCTATCCAGACCGTCGCCCTCGACGCGGCGCGGCGCGAGGTCCTGGCCGCCCGGAGGGAGCCAGGGACCGATCCCGAGGTCGCCGACCACGTCCTGCGCCAGCTCGATCTGCAGACAATGATCGTGCCAGAGCGCGCCTGATCGCGGGGTATGTCTTCACGGGGAGCATGTCTTTACACGGGTACATCTCGACCGGAGGCACGCCTCGGCGGAGCGCGCGCTTGGCCCGAGGACCACGCAGGAGCCCGTGGTTGCGCCACGGAGTTTTCGGTTGAGACGAACTTAGGCGTGTCGTGCCGTGGTTACGGTGGGGTCGTCGCGCCGTCGTACGTCTTGTCTTAGGCGCGGGATCCGCACCGATGGCTTGGGGGACGTCAATGGCGCTCTATCGTTCTGTTCGCTTGGCTTTTCGCTTCGCGTTTCGCTTGGTCTTCCGCTGGCCTTTTCGGCGCGCGTCTCGCTCTGCGGGGCTCGTCGCGGTCGTCGTGTTCGGTCTGGGGCTGGCCGCGTGCGGCTCGGGTCCCGGCGACGCGGTGCCCTCGGGTACGTCCTCGTCGGGGCCTGCTGTTTCGTCGGGGTCCCCGAGCGCGCCGCCGACTCCGGACTCCCGACCCACCCCCGCGAGCTCGAGGGGTCCCGCCCGGAATCTCCCCAGGCCGGTCCTGCCCGAGGCCGCGAAGCAGAACACCAAGGAGGGCTTCGCGGCCTTCACGCAGTACTGGTTCGACACGATCACGTACGGGTTGGAGACCGGAGACAGCGGTCCGCTGAGGGAAATTTCGCTGCCGGACTGCAAGATGTGCAATTCGTACACGGAGAGTGTTCTGAAGGCTCGGAAATCTGATGGGTGGAATTCTGGTCCGCAGTGGACCATTTCCGAGTTCACAACAGACATGACTTCTGACCCCATTGGAAGAAGAGCTGCCCTCTTCTTCCTAGACGAGACCGCATCGACCGAATACGCGCCAGATGGACGCGCAATAGACCAAGGCAAGGGCGGTCGTGCGGGCGGTGCCCAGGCGCTTTACGCGATCTATTCTGCCGACGGTTGGAAAGTCGCTGAGGCCGGCGGCGCATGAGTAGAAGGTTCGCATCAGTGACCGTAGGGCTAGCGATCTCAGCCTGCCTTGTAGCTCCGCCGGCTCACGCCGAGGATGTAAGGACCCGATGGGACGATCGCAAGGTCAAAGTTCACGCAGAGACCGACGGCCGCGTTGTGTACGACTTTCCGCCTCCGT
>NZ_JBKZWT010000325.1:0-3949 GCF_047759905.1 Sinomonas sp. G460-2
CGCGGCAAGGAGCCAGCCCACAGGATTGGCTGGCTCGCCGTCGCGCGCCCACGCCACGAGCGCCTCGGCGAGGGCCTCTTGGGCGACGTCCTCGGCGAGCTCGAAGTTGCCCGTGTAGCGGGCCAAGGCCCCGACGATGCGCGCGGACTCGATCCGCCACACGGCCTCGACGGCGGGGTTGCCCGGGCTCAGAGCTGGCCGGTCCGCTCGCGCCACGCCCGCTCCTTGACCACCCACTCGTTGTCCTGCGGGAACTCGTCGATGCCCGGGACGCGGCGGATCTCGCACTTGCTCCCCGCCATGGCAGGCATGCGCTTGGCCCACTCGACGGCCTCCTCCTGCGACGCGACCTCGAGGAGGTAGAAGCCGCCGAACAGTTCCTTGGTCTCACCGTAGGGGCCGTCGGTGACCACCGGCGTCTCTCCGCTGAAGTCGACCACGACCCCCTGGGACGGGTCGTCGAGACCCTCGGCCGCGACGAGCACGCCCGCCTTGATGAGCTCATCGTTGAAGCGGCCCACGGTCTCAAGCATCTCGTCGAACGGGGTGGCCATCATGGTCGCGAGGGATTCGTCCGTGGCTCGCATGATGAGCATGTACTTGGCCATATCAATCTCCTAGATTCGGGGGCCGCCTTCCGACCCTGTCTATCTCAGGTCGAACGGGGCAGCAACGGATCGACACGGCCTGGAGAATCACCGGGAAAATCTTCGACCGCTCTTCGGGGCGCCTCGCCGGGCTCTCGGAATGGCCTAGACCGGTCTGGGTCCGGAGAGTCTGGAGGCGCCTCTCTGGTCCCTGATCGCCTCTGAATTGAGGAGGCCCGGTCTAGTCCGCGTATGATGGCCGTACCTCATTTCCCCGGGGCCCCAGCCGTGCGGACATCCTCGCGCAGGCAGGCCTCCCGGAAGCGCCGCATCCGGCGCGGACCCCCGGACCCCTTGTCGCCGACGCGACGGATCGCCTCCCTGCCCGACGAAGCGCAGGGTCAGCGATCCTGCGCGCGCCGACGCCCGCCGTCGGCCGTTGGCGCCGGCGGAACGATCCAGGAGACCACTGCCGTGAAGCACTCACCCGCCCCTGCCACCCAGACCGAGCCCACCCAGGCCCGGCCCACCCACGCCCAGCCCACCCAGGCCCAGCCCATCTCCGATGAGGAGATCTTCGCGGCGCACGAGGGCGGCAAGCTCTCGGTCGGGGTCGTTCGTCCGCTCGCGAGCAAGCGGGACCTCTCGATCGCGTACACCCCCGGGGTCGCGCAGGTGAGCCGCGCGATCGCCGCGGACCCCGCGCTTGCCCGCACGCACACGTGGGCGTCCCGCCTCGTCGCGGTCGTCTCGGACGGGACGGCCGTGCTCGGGCTCGGCAACATCGGCCCGAGCGCGTCGCTGCCCGTCATGGAGGGCAAGAGCGCCCTGTTCAAGACGTTCGCCGGGCTCGACTCGATCCCGATCGTGCTGAACACGACGGACGTGGACGAGATCATCGAGACCCTTGTGCGGATCGCCCCGAGCTTCGGCGCCGTGAACCTCGAGGACATCGCCGCGCCGCGCTGCTTCGAGCTCGAGGCCCGCCTCATCGAGGCCCTCGACATGCCCGTCATGCACGACGACCAGCACGGCACCGCCGTCGTGGCCCTCGCCGCCCTCACGAACGCCGCGAAGGTCGTGGGCAAGGAGCTCGCGGGGCTGCGTGTCGTCATCGCCGGCGCTGGCGCGGCGGGCATCGCGGTCGCGGAGATCCTGCTCACCGCGGGCGTGACCGACATCGTGCTGCTCGACTCGAAGGGCTCCCTCCACACCGGCCGTGGCGACCTCACCGGAATGAAGGCCGAGTTCGCCGAGCGCACCAACCCCCGCGGCGTCGCCGGCGGGACCGCCGAGGCGCTCGCCGGCGCGGACGTGTTCATCGGCGTCTCCTCGTCGACCGTCCCTGAGGAGCACATCGCCGCGATGGCCGAGGGCTCGATCGTCTTCGCGCTGTCCAACCCTGACCCCGAGGTGGCGCCCGACGTCGCGCGGCGGCACGCGGCGGTCGTCGCCACCGGGCGCAGCGACTTCCCGAACCAGATCAACAACGTCCTCGCGTTCCCCGGGATCTTCCGCGGCGCGCTCGACGCCGGGGCGCGCCGGATCACGCCCGCGATGAAGCTCGCCGCGGCCCGCGCGATCGCCGAGCTCGCCGAGGACAAGCTCTCCGCCGACTACATCGTCCCGAGCCCCCTCGATCCCCGCGTCGGCCCGGCCGTGACGGCAGCCGTCGCGGCGGCAGTCCGGCCGGGGGAGTAGTCGGGGCAGCCGGCTCGACGGCGCACGTTCCTCGCGGGGGCGCAGGTTTCCCGCGGGGGCGCAGGTTTCCCGCGGAGGCGGAGGTTTCCGCGGGGGCGGAGGTTTCCCGCGGGGGCGAAGGTTTCCACGCCGCGAAACGTGCGCCCTCGCAGCTTCGGTGCACTCTCGTGAGATCGGTCCGCTCCCGTGGGAAGCGACCGCTCTCGTGGGATCGGTGCACTCTCGTGGGAAGCGACCGCTCTCGTGAGATCGGTGCACTCTCGTGGGAAACGTCCGCTCTCGTGAGATCGGTGCACTCTCGTGGGAAACGTCCGCTCTCGCGGCCCACTCGCGAGTCCAGCTAGGCTTGGCTCCCGTGGATGGACCTGCCCTCGCCGCCCTGCTGACCGGCCTCGCCCTCGCCGTCGCCGTGGCCGGCACTGTGGTCCCGGTGCTCCCGGGCAGCATCCTCGGCATTCTCGCGCTGCTCGAATGGGCCCTGTTCGGCGGCGCGGGTGTGGGCGGCTGGATGGTGTTCGCGATCGGAAGCGTCCTGTTCGCGGCCGGCATGGCGGTCTCCTTCGTGTTGACCGGCCGGCGCATCGCGGCGCGCAAGGTCCCGAATGGCTCGATCGTCTTCGCCGTTGTCGTCGCGATCGTGGGCCTGTTCTTCGCGCCGATCGTGGGCCTCTTCGTGGGCTTCGCGTTGGGCCTTCTGGTGAGCGAGTGGGTACGGACCCGGGACCTTCGGGCGGCCGCATCGTCCTCGGTGGCCGTGCTCAAGGCCGCGGGGCTTGGCCTCCTCGTGGAGTTCGGTTTCGCCGCCACGGCGGCGACGGTCTGGGTCATCAGCGCATGGATCTATTTCGCGAACCGATGAGCCTCGACCGGCCAATCGGCCTCGACCGGCCCGCCGACCTCGACCGGCCAATCGGCCTCGATCGGCCCGCCGACCCGTCACTGGGCTTCGTTAGCATGGAGCCCATGGCTTCCGGCGAGGTGGACCGCCAGCGCGCGTTCCACGACCCGCGCGACCTCACGCCGTTCCGCGGCGTGCGGGTGTCCTCGCCTGTTCCTGGGCCCTTTGGTCGCTTCGGCCGCGAGGCCGCCGCGCCCCGCCTCCGCCGCTTCCCGGCGAGGGTCGAACGCAGCGTCTACGACGCCGTCTTCCGCGCCCGCGAGCCCGAGCGCCTCGTGGTGCTGGCCCGCTCGTACCCCGGCTGGTCCGGGCTCTGCTACGTCATGGCCGGCCTCATCGCCTACCGCGCGCACCAGCACGCGCAGGCCGCCGAGCTGCTCCGGCGCGGGCTCGCGGGCCAGAACGAGCTCGCCGCCTCCCAGTTCGCGGCCGACTACCTGAGCGCGTGGCGGCAGGGGGTCGAAGTGTCCGAGGGTGTGAGCGTCGAGGTCCTGTTCAGCGAGGAGGCCGTGTGCCTCGCCCTCGCGCACAGCCTGCGGGAGATTGGCCACCCGCGTGACGCCCTCGCCGCGCTCCGGCCGCTCCCGCCGTCGCTCCCGGCCTCGCTCGCCGCGTGCCGGCTCGCCGAGATCCTCGGCAAGCCCGCGGACGTTGTGTCCTGGACCGAGGGCCTTACCAACCGCGACGACCTCTCCGCGGCGCTCCTCATCCTCCGCGCCCGTGCGCTCCGTTCTCTGGGGCGCCGCGGCGAGGCGTTTGTCGC
>NZ_JBKZWT010000326.1:0-3922 GCF_047759905.1 Sinomonas sp. G460-2
GACGACGACGCTCGCGCCGAGCCGTGCCGCGAGCTCGCCCGATCCGTCCGAGGACCCGTTGTCGACGACGATCGCCCGCCACCCCGCGGGAACCCGGCTGAGCACCCACGGAAGCGCCTCGCGCTCGTCGAGGCACGGGAAGACGATATCGGCCCGGATCGCATTCACACCGTTCACGTCACCGACGCTAGGCCGCAGGCTCTGGCCCCCGCCCCCGCAGAACCTTACGGAACGCGGAACGATCGCGAGCGGGCGGCTTCGGCCGGTTCCGGGCGGCCAGAGAAGGCCTATCCTGCGAGGGTGAGCGCAGACCGAACCGAGGGCAGCCTGCTCGGCAACCCGCTAGGGAATCGCAGGATCCTCGTCGTCGAGGACGAGCTGACCCTGTGCGACGTGGTGCGCGGCTATCTCACCCAAGCGGGGTTCCAGGTCGACGTCGCCCACGATGCGTTCACGGCCATGCACCTCGCGGCGACGCGCGAGCCGGACCTCATCCTCATGGACCGTCTGATCCCCGGCCTCGACGGCGCCGAGGTGTGCCGGCGGCTGCGCACCACGACGGACGTCCCGCTCATCATGCTCACGGCGCTCGGCACCGAGGACGATCGAATCGTGGGACTCGAGGCGGGCGCCGACGACTACATCACGAAGCCCTTCTCGCCCCGGGAGCTCGTGCTGAGGGTCGAATCCGTGCTCCGGCGCAGCCTCCGGGCCTTCGACCCCGAGCCGCCCGTCGAGGGCGGCGGCGTCTGGCTCGACCCCGGGTCGCGCACCGCGAGGCTCGGCGACGCGCCGCTAGGGCTCACGCTCCGCGAGTTCGATCTCCTCGCCTTCTTCCTCCGGCATCCCGGCCAGGCGTTCAGCCGCGAGGACCTCATCAAGGCCGTGTGGGGCTGGTCCTTCGGGGACCTCTCGACCGTGACCGTGCACGTTCGCAGGCTCCGCGAGAAGATCGAGCCGGATCCCAAGCATCCGCGGCTCCTCACCACCGTGTGGGGCGTCGGGTACCGCTTCGACGGAGCCGAAGGCATCGAGCGGACCGGAACCCTTTGATGCAGGCGCCGGGCCTCCTCGAAACCCTCGCGTGGCTGCTGGCCTGGGCGGCGGGCATCACCGCGCTCAGCATCGGCCTCCAGAGGCTCGCGCGGCGGGCACCCTTCTGGGTCCAACTCGTCATCGTCGTGGCAGCGACGGTCGGCGTCTTCGTTGCCGGGGTGGTCAATGCGTTCAACGCGATGGCCATCGCCGAGAGCGACCTCTGGGCCGTCTGGATCATCCTCGCGGCGGCGGGAGCCGTCGCCATCGCGATGTCACTCGTCCTCGGCTTCCGCCTCTCGCGCTCGACGTCGAAGCTCATCGTCGACGCCGCGCGGATCGGCCGCGGCGAGGTGCTCGGCGGAGACCTCCCGCCCGCCGCGAGGGCAGCCGGAAGCTCCGAACTCACGGCGCTCGCGGACGAGCTCGCGCGGACCAGCCGCAGGCTCGAGGAATCCCGCGCCCGCGAGGCGGCCATCGAAGCGGCGCGGCGTGAGCTCGTTGCGTGGATCTCCCACGATCTGCGCACCCCGCTCGCGGCGGTCCGGGCCATGGCGGAGGCGCTCGAGGACGGCGTGGCCACAGACGCCTCCGACTACCACCGCCGCATGATCGCCGAGACGGACCACATGGCCGTCATGGTCAACGACCTCCTCGAGCTCTCGACGCTCGAGGCCGGGACCCTCACGCTCCGCGTCGAACCGCTCGAGCTCTACGATCTCGCGAGCGACGTCATGGCCGAGCTGGCCCCGCTCGCCGCGCAGCGCGGGATCTCCCTGAACGGCGGCGAATCGTCGGGATGCCGCGTCGTTGCCGACGCGCGGACTGCGAGCAGGGCCCTGCGCAACGTCGTGCTCAACGCCATCATGTACAGCGTCGAGGGAGGCACGGTGACGGTCGGCCTCGGGCAGGGTTCCGCGCCGGACGGGTCCCGCGAGGCGCTCGTGTGGGTGCAGGACACGTGCCGTGGGATCGCGGAGGAAGACCTCCCGCACCTCTTCGCGCCCGGCTGGCGGAAGTCGGAGTCGCGAGGCCGGACGGTCGGTCACAACGGCAGCGGTTCGCTCTACGCCGGCGCCGGGGTGGGGCTGAGCGTCGTCGCGGGCATCGTCCAGGCTCACGGCGGCCGCGTGACAGTCGAGAACCGCGACGGAGGCTGCCGCTTCACGCTGGCCTTCCCCGTCGACGGCACGGGAGCCGGGTAAAGTGGTACGCTTTTAAGTACCACTAACGGGAGGCTGCCATGTCTGCGATCACGGCGAGCGAAGCGCGCAAGACGCTATTCGGACTCATCCAGCGGGTCAATGACGACCACACCGCCGTTGAGGTCGTCTCCCGACACGGCAATGCGGTCATCATGTCGAAGGACGACTACGACGCGATCACCGAGACCGCTTACCTTCTGCGAAACCCGGCCAATGCCGCGCGTCTGCTGGAGGCGATCGAGCGGGCCCGACGCGGCCAGTTCGAGCACCACGAGCTGCCGGACGCGTGAGCCGAGCGCTCGCCTTCGACCCGAATGGGTGGGAGGACTACGTCGATTGGCAAACCCAGGACCGCAAGACGCTCAAACGCATCAATGGGCTGATCGCTGATGTGCTGCGCGACCCGTTCGCCGGAATCGGAAAACCCGAGCCGCTCAAGCATGTCCTCGCCGGCGCCTGGTCGCGTCGCATCGACGACGCCAACCGTCTCGTCTACTACGTCACCGACGACCACATCGTGATCTTGATGGCGCGAGACCACTACTGAGGCACCTGATCACCTGATCACGCGTCCATGGACGGCATCCGCTAGCCAGTTGCGACTGCGCGGAACCGGCCCGGTCGGCGAACGCTTGCAACCCCCTGCCGCCCGTTGACCTCGCGGCGTACCATGAGCGGCACGCGTTGGCCCACGGTGTACTGGCCCACGGTGCTCTGGCCCACGGTGCTCTGGGCGGAAAGGCGGCGGCCATGGCACGGCCACTCGCAATGGCTTCATCGGCGGCGCTCGCCGCGGCCGCGCTCACGATACGGGCCGCGGGACGCCTCTCTCCAGGGCTCGGCGCGGCGGCGGCCCTTCCCCTGTTCATGAACACGCGCCCGCGGATGCGCATGAGGCCGTCGGACGCCCCGACGATGCTCACGGCCCAGCGCGGCACCGTGCCGGTCCCCGGCCTCCACGGCCGTGGCGGGGAAGCCGTCGCCTACGCATGGGGACCCGCCGATTCCCCGGTCCTGCTCGTCCACGGTTGGGGCGGCAGGGCCGCGCAGTACGCTCCCTTGGTTCGGGCGTTCCTCGACGCCGGGATCGGTGCCGTCGCTTTCGACGCCCCGGCCCACGGCGAATCGCCGGGGCGCGGCACCTACATCGTCGACTTCCACGCGGCAATCGCCGAGCTCGCGCGCCGCCATGGGCCGTTCCGCGCCGCCGTGGGACACTCCTTCGGCGCGTTTGCAACGCTCATCGCCGTGGCCGATGGCCTCGAGACATCGCGCGTCGCGGCCATCTCGTCCACCACCGACACCGACTTCATGATCTCCTCGTTCGCGCGAGGAGTGGGCCTCGGGCCCGCGGGCGCCGAGGCGCTCCGCGACCGCTTCGTCCGGCGCATCCTGCCCCACGAACAGCGCGTGTTCGAGCGGTACAACGCGGTAGACCGCGCCTTCCCCGAGGACGTGCCGTGCCTGTTCGTCCATGACACGGCAGATCCCATCGTGCCCCTCGCCGAGGCCGAGAGGATCGTCGAGGCCCGCAAGCCGAACGCCCGCCTCGTGACCACGACGGGTCTGGGGCACTACCGGACTGTCTCGGCGCCCGCCGTGGTCGAGGCGGTCACGGCGTTTATCGCGGACGGCACCCGCGGGCCATCCGCGCGGCCCTGACGCAGGCCCGCAG
Organism: Sinomonas sp. G460-2; assembly: GCF_047759905.1. Taxonomy (NCBI): domain Bacteria; kingdom Bacillati; phylum Actinomycetota; class Actinomycetes; order Micrococcales; family Micrococcaceae; genus Sinomonas; species Sinomonas sp. G460-2. The sequence goes on from NZ_JBKZWT010000326.1 coordinate 3,916, forward strand.
CGAGGGC
>NZ_JBKZWT010000327.1:0-3919 GCF_047759905.1 Sinomonas sp. G460-2
CGGCGCCCGCGGCACCGAGGCGCTCGAGCAGCGCGGCGTAGACGGGGAGCACGTCGTCGAGGCGAGACAGCGGCGCGAAGCCCTCGGGGGCGTCGTCGGACGCCTTGCTCAGCAGGAGGAACGTCACGGGGCCCACGAGGTACGGGCGCGTCACGACGCCGTTCGCCTGGGCGAAGCGGAACTCGTCGACAGCGCGCTCGGAGGAGAGCGAGAAGACCGTCTCCGGGCCGATCTCGGGCACGAGGTAGTGGTAGTTGGAGTCGAACCACTTGGTCATCTCGAGCGGCTGCTGCTCGGCGTTGCCGCGGGCCAGCGTGAAGTATGCGTCGAGCCCGAGCTGGCCGTCCGCGTCGAGCAGCGAGCCGAAGCGGGCCGGAACCGCGCCGAGGGCCACGGCGGTGTCGAGCACCTGATCGTAGAACGAGAACGTGCCGGGGATCGCGGAGGCCTCCGTGAGGCCGAGCTCCGTAAGCCGGCGCAGGGTCGCGAGCTGGATGCTGTCCGCCGCGGCCTCGAGCTCGGCGGCGCTGCTCTTGCCGGCCCAGTAGGCCTCGACGGCCTTCTTGAGCTCGCGGCGGCGGCCGATGCGGGGGTAGCCGAGGATGGTGGCTGCGGGGAATGAGGTCTTGCTGTCAGTCATCGTGGTTCCTTCGTCGGTGACAGGTCAGGTGGTCCGGCGGTGGGCCTGGAGGGAAGGCCGCGAGGGCCGAGGGAGATTGAGTTTCGAGAGCACCTCAAGGGCGCTCTCGTGCTCGTTGAACGTGTAGAGATGCAGACCGGGAGCACCGGCGTCGAGGGCCGCCTCGGCTAGCGCGACGCTCGCGTCGACGCCGATCCGGCGGGCGGTCGCGGCGTCCTCGGCCGCGGCGCGCATGCGGTCCACGAGGCGAGCGTCCGGCTCGACCCCGCTCAGCTCGGAGAGCCGAAGGATGCGCCGAAGGCTCGTGAGCGGCATGATGCCCGGGATGATCGGGATCGTGACGCCGGCCCGCCGCGCGCGGTGCACGAGCGCCGAGTACTGGTCGGGGTGGAAGAACACCTGCGTGATCGCGAAGTCTGCGCCCGAGCGCTGCTTCGCGAGGAGCACCTCGATGTCGTGGGCGACGCTCGGCGACTCGGGGTGCTTCACCGGATACGCCGCGACGCCGATCGCGACCTTGCCGGCCGCGAACTGAGCGAAGCGGCGCCGCTCGACACGCCGGATGAGCTCGATGAGGTCCTGCGCGTATCGGAGGCTGCCGTCGGGAAGATGGCCGTCCTTCGGGCGGTCGCCGCGCAGCGCGAGAATCCCGCGGACACCACGGTCCAAGAGCGCGTTCACGGTCCGGCTGAGCTCCTCCGGGGTCCCGCCCACGCACGTGAGGTGAGCGAGGGGGCGCAGCGTGGTCTCAAGCTGGAGCCGGTCCACGAGGTCGAGGGCCGTCTCATGGTTTGAGCCGCTCGCGCCGTACGTCACGGACACGTAGTCGGGGTCGGTGCACTCGAGCTCGCGGATGGTCTTCCACAGGGTCACCGACGCAGCGTCGCTGCGCGGCGGGAACAGCTCATAGGAGAGGGCGACGGGCTCGGCGGAATTCGCCGAAGGTGCGTCGATGAGAGTAGGTGGGGACACTTGCATTCCTAGGATCCGATGCGTGCCGGCGAAGGCTGAGCCATCGCCGGAGGAAGGGTATTAAGGAACGCAGGCATGCTGGCACAGGGACGCCGCCGCGGCGGGCGCCCGAAATGAACCAGCTTCCTGCGGCAAATGTCAGGCCCTCACGGGGGCACCCACATCCCCGGCTTGGGGGATCGCTGACACGTTGCGGGAAGCAACTTGACATTGAGACTAGGGAGCGGCGGGGCCGCCTTCAAGCCGCGGGCGCGAATTCGTCGTAATGCTACGAACTAGTACAAGCGTGACGCCGCGTGACGCGAAGGTGGCGCCGCGCCGCCGTCGTCCGTGCGTTGCGTGGGCTCAGCCCTCGAGCAGGAGCCGCTCCGCGCGCGGGGCGAGCGCGCGCTCGAGCACGAGGCACGCCGCGCCCACGGCCCCGACGTCCTCGCCGAGCCGCGTGCCCGAGAGGCCCACGCGGTGGATTCCGCGGGTCGCGAGGCGCTCGTTGACCATGTCAGGAAGGACATCGAGCACGAATTGCGCCACCGGCTCCCAGAACGGGCCCCCGAACACCATGCGCTCGACGTCCACGAGGTTGCCGACTACCGCCGCGGCCCACGCCATGTTGCGCGCGGCGCGCCGCATGATCGCGATCGCTGTCTCCTCGCCCTCGCCGACCATCTCGCTCAGCCGGGCGAACGCGCCTTGGTAGTCGCGCGCGGTGGGATTCTCCGGCAAGACCGGGAGGATGCCCGCCACGACGGCCTCGCTCACGATCACGGCCGGTTCAAGCGCCGTGCCGATGGTGCCGCGCATGCCGCAGCCGTCGCTGCAGAGCGGCCCGTCCGGGTCGACAATGATGTGACCGATCTCCCCCGCATTGCCCGAGCTCCCGCGATAGACCTCGCCGTTCAGGACCAGACCCACGCCGAGGCCGGTGCCGAGGTAGAAGAACACGAAGCTCTCGGAGCCGCCCGGGCCGCCCGCCCAAATCTCGGCCACCGCGGCGCCGGTCACGTCCTTGTCCACGGTCGTCGGGAGGCCGGTCGCGCGCTGGACGAGGTCCTGGATCGGGACGTCGACCCAGCCGTGCAGGAGTGGGGGGCCAACTACGGCTCCGCGGTCGAGGTCGATCGGTCCGGGGGCAGCCACGCCGAGACCGGCAACGAGCTTGCGATCCACTCCGGAGATCGCGAGGAGCTCCTCGACGCACTCGGCGATCGCCTGAACGATCTCGTCGGGGTCGTGGCTCAGGGGCGTGACGAACGTGCGCTTCTCGACGACCGCGCCCACGAGGTCCAAGAGCACCACGGTGATGAGTGCCGGGTCGAGGTGCACGCCCACCGCGTACATGCCTTGAGGATTGAGCCGCAGGATCGTGCGCGGCTTGCCCGGCCCGGAGCCCTCCTTGCCCGCCTCGACGATGAGCTTCTGATCGAGCAGGCGGCGCGAGATGTTGGAGATGGTCTGCGGCGAGAGCCCCACGAGCTGCGCGAGCTCGACGCGGCTGAGGCCGGCCTCGGAGCCGCGGATCGCGTCGAGGATGACCGTGAGATTGAAGTCCCCCATGCGCGGCAGATTGGTCCCGCGCCGCGGCGTTGACTGGCGTGGCTGCTCGGTCACGGGGTCCTTTCGGCAGATGCGTGATTATCCTTTCGTTTACGTTACCCTGTTCACCCCTGACCCGTAGCTGAGTGTGGACGAGGAGGCACCATGTCGCGCGTGCCCGAGTCCGAGGCGGTCATCACGGCGGAGCTCGTCCGCGGCCTGCTCGCCGACCAGCATCCCGACCTTGCGGGCCTGCCACTGGTCGCGGCCTCCGAGGGGTGGGACAACGTCGTGTTCAGGCTCGGCCACGATCTTGCGGTCAGGATGCCTCGGCGCGAGCTCGCGGCGGGCCTCGTGCGTTCGGAGCTGCGCTTCGTGGGCGAGATCGCGGCGCGCACGGGCGTCGCGCTGCCCGTACCGGTGCGCCGCGGGCGTCCCGGACGCGGCTATCCGTGGGTCTGGAGCGTGTGCCGGTGGACTGAGGGGACGCCCGGGCTGTCGGTGCCCACCTCGGCACGTGGCGGCGAGCAGGAGCTCGCGGGCTTCCTGGGCGCGCTCCACGCGCCTGCGCCCCCGGACGCCCCCAGAAATCCGCTCCGGGGCCTCCACGTCGCCGAACTCGAAGCGCGCGTGCACGAACGGCTCGGGCTCGTGGCGCACCGGCCGGACCATGCCGAGCTCGCGGCCCTGTGGGACGCCTTGTCCGACGCCCCGCCGTACGGTGGGCCGGCCGTGTGGGTGCACGGCGACCTGCACCCGGGCAACATCCTGTTC
>NZ_JBKZWT010000328.1:0-3917 GCF_047759905.1 Sinomonas sp. G460-2
GCGCGCTCCTGCGGCGTGGGCGCTCGCGCTCATGTTCGGCTGCACGTCGCTCAACACGTACACGATGTTCGGCTGGCTCCCGACGATCGCGATGGGGGCAGGGCTCAGCGCGGGCGACGCCGGGCTGCAGCTCGCGATCTTCTCGGGCCTCGGGATTCCCCTGAGCCTCGTCGTGCCGATCCTCGCGGGACGGCTCAGGAACCCGTTCCCGGTGGTGGTCTTCGGCGTCGCGTGCTTCGTGAGCGGCTACCTCGGGCTCTGGCTCGCGCCGGCCTCGGCGACGTGGCTGTGGTCCACGCTCATGGGGCTCGGCCCCGCGACGTTCCCGCTGGCCCTCGTCCTCATCAACCTCCGCACGCGGTCACACCGCGCCTCGGGGGCCGTCTCGGGCTTCGCCCAAGGCGTTGGCTACACGATCGCGTGCGCCGGTCCGCTCCTCGCGGGCATCCTCCACGACGCGACGGGCGGATGGACGGCGTCGTTCGCGTTCCTCGGGATCACGCTCGCGGTGCTGGCGACTGCGGGCTGGGTCATCTGCCGGCCGCACTACATCGATGATGCCCCGGGCGTGGTCGAACCGGCGGCGGCCGCGCAACCCGCGCAGTTTCGGGGCGATGCCGCCCCGCCGGTAGGCTAGGTTCGTGACTCCCGAAGAACTCTCCTCAGCCATTTCCGCCTGCCTTGCCGACGCCGTGAGCGCCGGCGACATCGCCGTGGATGTGCCGGACGAGATCCGCGTGGAGCGACCCAAGAACCGGGAGCATGGGGACTGGGCCACGAACATCGCCCTCCAGCTCGGCAAGAAGGCCGGGATGAACCCGCGCGCGTTCGCCGAGATCCTCGCCTCCCGTCTCGGCTCACTCGAGGGCGTCAAGAGCGTTGAAGTCGCGGGGCCGGGCTTCCTCAACATCACGCTCGAGGCCGCCGCCGCGGGCGCGCTCGCGAAGGCGATCGTCGAGGCGGGGCCGGACTACGGCCGCAACGACGCCCTCGCAGGGCACGTGGTCAACATGGAGTTCGTCTCGGCCAACCCGACGGGGCCCCTGCACATCGGGCACACGCGCTGGGCCGCGCTCGGCGACTCGATCGCCCGCGTGCTGCGTGCCTCGGGCGCGGACGTCACGGCCGAGTACTACATCAACGACGCCGGCAGCCAGATGAACGTCTTCGCGAACTCGGTGCTCTCCCGCCTCCACGGCCGCCCGGTTCCCGAGGGCGGGTACCCGGGGCAGTACATCGTGGACCTCGGCCACGACGTCCTCGCCCAGCACCCCGACGTGCGCGAGCTCACCGACGACGCGGCGCTGCCGATCGTGCGCCACGCCGCCTACGAGGCGCAGATGCACGACATCAAGGCGACGCTCGCGGCCTTCGGCGTCTCGTTCGACGTCTACTTCTCGGAGAAGGACGGGCTGCACGACTCGGGGGCGATCGAGGCGGCGGTCGGGCGCCTGCGCGAGCAGGGCCACGTGTTCGACCTTGACGGCGCCGTGTGGCTCCGCACGACCGACTTCGGCGACGACAAGGACCGCGTGCTCATCCGCGCGAACGGCGAGCCGACGTACTTCGCCGCAGATGCCGCGTACTACCTTTCCAAGAAGGACCGCGGCTTCCCCGAGAAGATCTACCTGCTCGGCGCGGACCACCACGGCTACGTCAACCGCCTCAAGGCCATCGCGGCGTGCGCGGGCGACGACCCCGAGACGAGCATCGAGATCCTCATCGGCCAGCTCGTGTCCGTCAACGGCGCGAAGCTCTCGAAGCGCGCGGGCAACATCATCGAGCTCAAGGACCTCATCGACTGGCTCGGCAAGGACGCGGTGCGCTATTCGCTCGCGCGCTTCCCCGCCGACTCGCCGCTCACGCTCGACCCCGAGCTCCTGCGGAAGCACTCGAACGAGAACCCGGTCTACTACGTCCAGTACGCCCACGCCCGCTCGCGCGGGGCGGCGCGCAACGCCGTGCAGGCCGGCGTCGAGCGCGTGGTCGGCGGGCGCGAGGCGTTCGATGCCTCGCTCCTCGACCACCCGACCGAGGGCGAGCTCCTCGCCCACCTCGCGGCGTACCCGTCGATCGTGGGCAAGGCCGCCGAGTTCCGCGAGCCGCACCGCGTGGCCCGCCACCTCGAGACCATCGCGAGCGCCTACCACTCGTGGTACGACAACTGCCGCATCGCGCCGCAGGGCGACGAGGAGATCACGGACCTCAACCGCACGCGCCTGTGGCTCAACGACGCGACGAGCCAGGTCCTCGCGAATGGCCTTGACCTGCTGGGCGTCTCGGCGCCGGAGAGGATGTGACCGTGGCGAACGAGACCCTGAACGGGGTGCCCGGCGCTTCCGGCTCGCCCTTGGCCCCCGCATGGCTCGAGGTGCCCGCCGACGTCAACGCGCTAGAGGCCAAGCTGTGGGCGCACGACGTCGACAGGACCCCGAGCGGCGAGCTCGCCGTGGGCGGAATCGGCGTCGCGCAGCTCGCCGAGGAGTTCGGCACGCCGCTGTTCGTCCTGAGCGAGGACGACTTCCGGGCGCGCGCCCGCGCGTTCAAGGATGCGTTCGACGGCGCGTTCGCGGACGTGTGCGGGGGCGTGGACGTCTACTACGCGGGCAAGGCGTTCCTGAGCTCGGCGGTCGCCTCGTGGGTGGCCCAGGAGGGTCTGCGGCTCGACACGTGCTCCGGCGGCGAGCTCGCCGTCGCGGCGAAGGCCGGGCTCGCGGGCGAGCTGCTGGGCCTGCACGGGAACAACAAGTCGGACGCCGAGATCGAACGCGCGCTCGACATGGGCGTGGGCCGCATCGTCGTGGACAGCCTCGACGAGCTCGAGCGCGTCGCGGCCATCGCGGCCGCCCGTGCCGACCAGGACCCCGAGCGGCGCGAGGTGCGCGCCAAGGTCATGCTGCGGCTCACGCCCGGCGTGCACGCGCACACGCACGAGTTCATCGCGACCGCGCACGAGGACCAGAAGTTCGGGCTGTCGATGGCCCCTGGGACCGCGAGTGCGGACTTCCGCGCGGAGGTCGCCGAGGAGTCCGGCGCCGAGGCGGCCGCGGCGGCATCCGCGGCCGAGGAGGCCGTGGCCGCCGCGGCGGGGCACGACAGCATCGAGCTGCTGGGCCTCCACTGCCACATCGGATCGCAGATCTTCGAGCCCGAGGGCTTCGAGGTGGCTGCCGTCAAGCTCCTGACGTTCCTCGCGACGATGCGCACCACGTACTCGCTCGCGCTCCCTGAGCTCGACCTGGGCGGCGGGCACGGCATCGCGTACACGCCCGCGGACACCCCGCGCCCGGCCGCGGAGATCGCACAGGCGCTCGCCGCCGTCGTCCGCTCGACGTGCGGTGAGCTTGGCATCACGCCGCCGCGCATCTCGATCGAGCCGGGCCGCGCGATCGTGGGCTCGGCCGCGTTCACGCTGTACCGCGCTGGGACCACGAAGGACGTCATCGTGGATGTTCCCGACTCCGGCGCCGGCGCGACGGCGGTGCGGCGCTACCTCTCCGTGGACGGCGGCATGAGCGACAACGCGCGCCCCGTCCTGTACGACGCGGACTACTCGGCGGTGTTGGCCGGACGCGGGTCGGACGCCGCGCCGCAGCTCACGCGCGTGGTCGGCAAGCACTGCGAGAGCGGCGACATCGTGGTGCGCGACGTGTACCTCCCCGAGGACGTCCGGCGCGGCGACCTCGTCGCGGTGCCCGGAACGGGCGCGTACTGCTGGGTGCTCTCGAGCAATTACAACTACGTGGGGCGCCCCGGCGTCGTCGCAGTGCGTCACGGTTCGGCGCGGTGGATCGTCCGAGGGGAGACTGAACAGGATCTGCTCTCCCGCGACATGGGAGTGTGACCTCTTCGATGGGAGACCGGATGACGGAGACTCAGACCCAGCCGCGGGCCGCGGCGCAGCTCGACGACCCGAA
>NZ_JBKZWT010000329.1:0-3914 GCF_047759905.1 Sinomonas sp. G460-2
CGATAGCGATGAGGGTGAGGCGCCGCCGTCGTACGCGCGCGGACCGCCCGAGGACCCGCTCGAACGGAAGCCGCCGGCGCCGCCTCGCGCCACCCCCATGCTTCATGGACCCTCCTGTTGCTTTGGGACGAGATTAGGGGACGAGGCTGTGCCGGGACTGTGCGGCGCGCTGATGCGGTTTTCGGTGCGGCACACTTGGATGGTGCCTTCCGACCATCCGCGCCAGTCCGAGTTCAGCTTCCGCGTCGACACGCGCCTCACGGGCAATCCCAGCACGGGCGAAGGCGGGGAAGCAACGCTCGGCCGGACGGGCACCATCACGACCCCGCACGGCGAGATCCAGACGCCCGCGTTCATCGCGGTCGGCACGAAGGCCACGGTCAAGGCCGTCCTTCCGGAGTCGGTCCGCGACCTCGGGGCGCAGGCCGTGCTCGCGAACGCCTACCATCTGTACCTCCAGCCCGGGCCGGAGATCCTCGACGAGGCCGGCGGGCTCGGAAAGTTCATGAACTGGGCCGGGCCCACGTTCACGGACTCGGGCGGGTTCCAGGTCATGAGCCTCGGCTCGGGCTTCAAGAAGGTCATCGAGATGAGCGTCGCCGCGAGCGCGCCAGCCGGGGCGGACGACGCCGTGGCCCCCGGCAAGGAGCGGCTCGCGCACGTCGACGAGGACGGCGTGTGGTTCACGAGTCACCTCAACGGGGACCGGCACCGCTTCTCGCCCGAGATCTCGATGAACGTCCAGCACAAGATCGGCGCGGACATCATGTTCGCGTTCGACGAGCTCACTACTCTGCAGAACTCGCGAGGCTACCAGGAGGAATCGCTCGAACGCACGCGCCGCTGGGCTGAGCGCTGCGTCGCCGAGCACTTCCGCCTCACGGACGAGCGCGCGGGAAAGCCGTACCAGGCCCTGTTCGGCGTGATCCAGGGCGCCCAGTACGAGGACCTCCGGCGCAAGGCGTGCCGGGACCTCGGCGCCATGCCGTTCGACGGCTTCGGCATTGGCGGCGCGCTCGAGAAGGAGAACCTCGGCACGATCGTGGGCTGGTGCTCCGAGGAGCTGCCCGAGGACAAGCCCCGGCACCTGCTCGGCATCTCCGAGCCGGACGACATCTTCGTCTCGATCGAGGCCGGCGCCGACACCTTCGACTGCGTCTCCCCGACACGTGTGGCCCGCAACTCGGCGTTCTACACGGCGGAGGGCCGGTTCAACCTCTCCGGCGCGAAGTACCGCCGAGACTGGGGTCCCCTCCAGGACGGTTGCGACTGCTACACGTGCCAGAACTACTCGCGCGCCTACATCCGGCACCTCTACAAGGCGAAGGAGCTCCTCTCCCACACGCTCATCTCGATCCACAACGAGCGCTTCGTGGTGCGCATGGTCGACGACGCGCGAAAAGCGATCGAGGACGGCACCTTCTGGGAGTTCAAGGCGGAGACCCTCGGGCGGTACTACGGGGCGCGGGTGTAGTCGAACGCGTGGCCGAGCTCGTCGTCGAGCGGTGTCGGCTTCTTCCTGCTCGGAAGGAAGAAGATGTAGACGACGAGCGAGATCACGATCGTGATCGTCACGTACGTGAAGAGCCACTCCTTGTGGCCCGAGCTCGAGAGCCACTCGCCGATGAACGGAACGGTGCCGCCGAAGAGCGAGTTCGCGACCGCGTACCCCAGGCCCACGCCGAGTGCCCGGATTGAGGACGGGAACAGCTCGGCCTTCACGAGCGCGCTGATCGACGTGTAGTTCACCACGATCACGAGACCCGCGAGCATGAGCAGGAACGCGACGATGGGGTCCTTGACCCCGGCGAGCGTCGCCATGATGGGCCACGTGAAGATCGCACCGAGCACGCCGAACACGATGAGCTGTGGACGGCGGCCGATCTTGTCGGAGAGCAGGCCGAAGACCGGCTGCAGGAGCATGAACACGAAGAGGGCCCAGAAGTTGATGACCGACGTCTGCGTCTTCGAGATGTGCGAGACGTTGTTCATGAAGCTCAGGATGTACGTCGTGTACAGGTAGAACGCGCACGTCCCGCCCATCGTCAGAAGGACGACGACGACGAACGCCTTCCAGTGCTTCGTGAACAGCAGCTTGAGCGTGCCGGGCTCGGCGCTCGCCTGGTTCTCGGCTACATGGGCCTCGGCAGCGCGGACTTGCTCCTGGGGGATGGTCTCGTCCATCGTGCGGCGCAGCCAGAGGACGACGAGGGCCGCGACGGCGCCAATCGCGAACGGGATGCGCCAGCCCCACGCCTTGAGATCGCCCTCGCCCAGGACCGACTGGAGGATGACGAGCGTGAGCAGCGCGAGCACCTGCCCACCCACGAGCGTGACGTACTGGAAGCTCGAGAAGAAGCCCCGGCGCTTCGCCGTCGCGACCTCGCTCATGTAGGTGGCGCTCGTGCCGTACTCGCCGCCCACGGAGAAGCCCTGGAGGAGCCGAGACGCGTACATGAGAACGGTCGACCACACGCCGATCTGCGCGATGCCCGGGAGGACCGCGACGAGCAGCGAGCCGACGCCCATGAGGCTCACGCTCACGGTGAGGGCGGCCCGGCGTCCTCGACGATCGGCGAACCTGCCGAAGTACCAGCTGCCCACTGGGCGCATGAGGAACGTGAGGGCGAACGTCAGATAGGCGTCGATCTGCGCCTGGACCGGGTCCTTGCCGTTGAAGAAGTACGTCGCAAAGTAGGAGGAGAACGCCGAGTAGACGTACAGGTCGTACCACTCGATGAGGTTTCCGGCCGAGCCCTTGAGCGTGTTGGCAATGGCGCGCCGAGTTACCGCGGCCGGCGTGCTGCTGAGTGCAGTCGTCATGGTGCGTTCGAGACCTTTCCGCCAGGCGCCCCGCTGCGCCCCGGCCGCGGGCCACGATACTGCGTGCCCGGGCCTCCGTCGGGGTTTAGGTCATATTGGTCACGCTTCTTTCACGCGGCCCACCGCTGTCTGCGCTTTCGTGCCCTCTCCGAACAGGTTCGTGAGCACGACGCGGCAATGCCGTTGCGAGTACGGTCTAGGAACGGGGCGCGGCACCATGGGTCGGAACAGCGACGGAGCCGCAGCATAAGGCCGTCCGCGACGAGGCTCATGGCCGCGGGAACGAGTTTCGACGCCAGACGGCCCGCCAGATCGACTCGCGTGGACAGCACGGTCACGACGCCATCGGGGGTGAGAGCGGGTGCGAGTCCGTACTCCAGTGCGGCCGCGGTGAGCTGCTCGCTGGCCCCGTCCGAGGCCAATCCCGTTCTCGGCGTCCCATCAGCCTCAAACAGGGCCGCGCAAAGCGCCTCCCTGAGTTCCGACACCGGGACCAGGTCGTGCTCGCCGGGGAGCGGACACCAGATCGGATCTGCGGCCCCGTCGGTGCTGAACGGATCCGTTCCACGCCTCGTCACAATGTCCTCGAGGCTAGGCCGCGGAGGCACCTTCAGACCGGCGCGGACCGCGACGCGCCCGATCTGGTCACAGTAGTACAGGCCCTCGACCCCCAGAAACCGCGGAGACGTCGTAACGAGCTCAAGGAGCGCGGCAATCGGATCGGTGTCGGGACGGTCCTCGGGCTTCCCGGGCGTCCCGGGGTTCTCGAAGATCTCGGGCTTCTCGCGTTTCTCGGGGCTCAGTTCCACGGAACGAGACTGGCACGCGGCCCCGACATTATTGCGCGGTCTCCTCGACAGAAGCGCGGCCCCTCGACGAAGGGGAGCCCACACCGGAGCCGGGAGGACACGTCCCGAAAGCGCATGGATCACCGCGTCGCCCCCACCGCCGTTCCCACCGCGGCCGGAGAGAACAGCTCCGGCAGAAATGTCCCGCCCTAACCGCGGTTTTGGGCGGGACATTTTTGCAGAGGGACAGGTCCGACCGCACGGTATGCAGAGTGCGGCTGCGGGGCACGGGCTCACCACGCA
>NZ_JBKZWT010000033.1:0-22747 GCF_047759905.1 Sinomonas sp. G460-2
AAGCGGCGGGACCCCTGGGGTCCCGCCGCTCACCGCGCGCTGGCGAGCGTCAGACGGCGGCCGGCTCCTCGTACTTCGGGAAGACGGGCGTGGGCGCCGGGAGCTGAGTGCCCGGCACGATCCGGGTGCCGATCGCGGCGAACTCGCGAGCCTCCCCCACGGCCTGGCCGAGCGCGTCGAGCAGCTTCCCGGCAGAGTCAGGCATGACCGGCTGGACGAGCACGGACACGATGCGCAGAACCTCGAGCGTCACGTACAGGACGGTCGCCATGCGCGCGGGATCCGTCTTGCGCAGCACCCACGGCGCCTGCTCGGCGAAGTACGCGTTCGTGTCGCCGAGCACACCCCAGATCGATTCGAGCGCGCGGCTGAACTCCTGCTTCTCGAACGCGGCCCGCGCAGCCTCGAGGAGGCCGCCGGCCGCGTCGAGCAGCGCGACGTCCGCCGGCGCGAGCTCGCCGGGCTCCGGGACTACGCCGTCGAGGTTCTTCGCGACCATGGACAGCGAGCGCTGCGCGAGGTTGCCGAGGTTGTTGGCGAGGTCCGCGTTCATGCGCCCCACGATCGCGTCGTGGTTGTAGCTCCCGTCGGCGCCGAACGGCACCTCGCGCAGGAGGAAGTAACGCACCTGGTCGAGGCCGTATTGGGCGATGAAGTCACGCGGCGCCACGACGTTGCCGAGCGACTTGGACATCTTGACGCCGTTGTTCTGGAGGAAGCCGTGGATCATGACGCGCCTGGGCACGTCGAGCCCCGCGCTCATGAGGAACGCGGGCCAGTACACGGCGTGGAAGCGCGAGATGTCCTTGCCGATCACGTGCACGTCCGCGGGCCAGTACTTGCGGAACTCCGCCGAGTCGACGTCCGGGAAGCCGACGCCCGTGAGGTAGTTCGTGAGCGCGTCGACCCACACGTACATGACGTGGCCGGGCGCGTCCGGGACGGGGATGCCCCAATCGAACGTCGTGCGCGAGATCGAGAGGTCCTCGAGGCCCCGCTTGACGAAGGAGATGACCTCGTTGAACCGGTACTGCGGCGCGCCGAACTCGGGCTGCGACTCATACAGCGCGATGAGCCTGTCCTGGTACGCCGAGAGCCGGAAGAAGTAGCTCTCCTCCGCCGTCCACGTGACCTCGGTGTCGGTCTCCTTCGTGTACCGCACGCCGTCGCGGACCAGGGTCTCGTCCTCGGTGTAGTACGCCTCGTCGCGCACCGAGTACCAGCCCTCGTACTTGTCGAGGTAGATGTCCCCGTTCGCCTCCATGCGCTTCCAGATCGCCTGCGCGGCGGCGTAATGGTCGGCGTCGGTCGTGCGGATGAAGCGGTCGTACGTGATGCCGAGCTCGGCGTGCGTCTGCTTGTAGAGCTCCGCGTTCCGATCCACGAACTCCTTGGGCGTGATGCCGGCCTTCTGCGCGGACTGCGCGATCTTGAGGCCGTGCTCGTCCGTGCCGGTCATGAAGAAGACCTCGTGTCCGTCGAGGCGCTTGAAGCGCGCCATCGCATCAGTCGCGATGTACTCGTAGGCGTGCCCGATGTGCGGCTCGCCGTTCGGGTACGTGATGGCGGTGGTGATGTAGAAGGGGGCCTTCTCGGCTGCGGACGTCACCCTAAGAAATTACCGGATCGCCGGGCGAGCGGCGAACACGCGCGGCGCCGGCGCCCAGAAAAAGACGGACGACGGCGGGGCCTCACCGTGCCCGGGTAAACAACCCGTGGTGAGCCCCCGCCGTCGTCCGTTGCCTGCGGCGAAGCGCAGATGAGGTGCCCAGACGAGCCGCCTCGGGTCAGTCCTCGAGGTCGATCTCGCGGACCGCGGTCGCGCCGATCTCGCTCTTGACGGTCTCGAGCACGGTCGCCGGGATCTTCGAGTCGACCGTGAGGAGCGCCATGGCCTCGCCGGCCTGCTCGGCGCGGGCCACCTGCATGCCCGCGATGTTGACGCTGTTCATGCCGAGGATGTGGCCGATCGTGCCGATGACGCCCGGGCGGTCCGTGTACGCCATGACCACGAGGTGGTCGGAGATCGGGATCTCGACGTCGTAGCCGTTGACGCCCACGAGCTTCTGGACCTGCTTCGGGCCCGTGAGCGTGCCCGCCACCGAGACCTGCGAGCCGTCGGAGAGGAGGCCGCGGATCGTGAGGACGTTGCGGTAGTCCTCCGCCTCGGACGTGGTGAGGAGGCGCACGGTGACGCCGCGCTGCTCGGCGAGGACCGGGGCGTTCACGTAGGAGACCTTCTCCGACACGATGTCCGTGAAGACGCCCTTGAGGGCGGCAAGCTCGAGGGACTTGACGTCGAGCGCCGCGATCTCGCCCGCGACCTCGACGTCGATCTGCGTGACGGGCTCGTGGCTGAGAGCCGTGAAGATGCGGCCGAGCTTCTCGATGAGCGGGATGCCGGGGCGCACGTCCGGGGCGATCACGCCGCCGGCCACGTTGACGGCGTCCGGAACGAGCTCGCCCGCGAGGGCCAGCCGCACGGACTTGGCGACCGAGATGCCGGCCTTCTCCTGGGCCTCGTCAGTCGACGCGCCGAGGTGCGGGGTCACGACGACGTTGGGGCTGCCGAAGAACGGGAGGTCGGTGCTCGGCTCCTTCACGAAGACGTCGATGCCCGCGCCCGCGATCTCGCCGTTCTCGAGCGCCTCCGTGAGCGCTTCCTCGTCGACGAGGCCACCGCGGGCCACGTTGACCACGTACGCCGTGCTCTTCATCTTCTTGAAGGCCTCGGCGCCGAGCATGCCGACCGTCTCCGGGGTCTTCGGCATGTGGATCGTGATGAAGTCGCTCACCGCGAGCAGCTCGTCAAGGGTCACGAGCTTGACGCCGAGTTGGGCGGCACGCGCGGACGTGACGTACGGGTCGAACGCGACGATGTTCATTTCGAACGCCTGCATGCGGGCGGCGACGAGCGCGCCGATGCGGCCCAGGCCGATGACGCCGAGCGTCTTGTCGAGCAGCTCGGTTCCGGCGTACTTGGAGCGCTTCCACTCGCCGCCCTTGAGGGACGCGTTCGCGGCCGGGATATTGCGCGCGAGGCTCAGGATATGGCCGCACGTGAGCTCGGCGGCGGAGACGATGTTGGAGGTCGGCGCGTTGACGACCATGACCCCGGCCTGGGTCGCGGCCTTGATGTCGACGTTGTCGAGGCCCACGCCGGCGCGGGCGATGACCTTGAGCTTCTTCGCGGCCGCGATGGCCTCGGCGTCGACCTTCGTCGCGGAGCGCACAAGGATGGCGTCGACGTCGGCGATGGCGGGCAGGAGCTGGGAGCGGTCGGCGCCGTCGGTGTGACGGATCTCGAAGTCGGGGCCGAGGGCCTCAATGGTGGCGGGGGAAAGCTCCTCGGCGAGGAGGACGACGGGCTTGTCGGTAGACACGAGGCGGGCCTCTCCGGGTGGTGTGGGCGGCGGTGGGCGGCTGGGTAAGGGCGGCTGGGTAAGGGTGGCTGGGCGGGTAAGGGTGGCTGGGCGGGTAAAGGAAGCGCAGGTGTGGCGGCGGTCACGCCGGTCGACGTGACAGCCGAAACGGCGGGTGCTGGGCACCCGCCGTTTCGGTGCTCGACTAGCGAGCTGCGCTGCCCTCGGTGTAGTCGTTGTCCTGCTGGCTCCACGAGAAGTGCGAGCGGAGCGCCTTGCCGGTCGCCTCGATCGGGTGGCCGGCCTCCTTCTCACGGAGCTGGAGGAACTCGACGGCGCCGTTGTCCTGGTCGTCGATGAATCGCTTCGCGAAGGCCCCGGACTGGATGTCGGCCAGGATCCCCTTCATCGACTCCTTGACCTCCGGCGAGATGACGCGCGGGCCCGAGACGTAGTCGCCGTACTCGGCGGTGTCGGAGATGCTCCAACGCTGCTTCGCGATGCCGCCCTCCCACATGAGGTCCACGATGAGCTTGAGCTCGTGGAGCACCTCGAAGTAGGCGATCTCCGGCTGGTACCCGGCCTCGGTGAGAGTCTCGAAGCCCGCCTGGACGAGGTGCGACACGCCGCCGCAGAGCACGGCCTGCTCGCCGAAGAGGTCGGTTTCCGTCTCCTCGGTGAACGTGGTCTTGATGACGCCGGCGCGCGTGCCGCCGATGCCCTTCGCGTAGGCCTTCGCGAGGTCCCAGGCCTTGCCGGTCGCGTCCTGCTCGACGGCGATGATGTCCGGGATGCCGCGGCCCGCGACGTACTCGCGGCGCACCGTGTGGCCCGGGGCCTTCGGCGCGACGAGGATGACGTCGACGCCCGCCGGCGGCTGGATGTAGCCGAAGCGGATGTTGAAGCCGTGGCCGAAGACGAGCGCGTCGCCGTCCTTGAGGGCCGGGGCGATGTCCTGCGCGTAGAGGTGGCGCTGCGTCTGGTCGGGCGCGAGGATGACGACGACGTCGGCCTCCTCCGCGGCCTCGCGCGGGGTCAGGACGCGAAGGCCCTCCTCCTCGGCCTTCGGGCGGCTCTTCGAGCCCTCGAGCAGGCCGACGCGGACGTCGACGCCCGAGTCGCGCAGGTTCAGCGCGTGGGCGTGGCCCTGGCTGCCGTAGCCGATCACGGCGACCTTGCGGCTCTGGATGACCGAAAGGTCGGCGTCGTCGTCGTAGTAGAGCTCAGTCATTTCTTCTCCTTGACTTGCTTTTCGAAGGTGTGGGGGCGAGGCCCGCTCTCGCGGGCGCCGCGAAACTAGCTCGCGCGCAGGGCGCGATCGCTCATCGACCGCGAGCCGCGGCCGATCGCGAGGGTTCCGGACTGGACGATCTCCCGGATGCCGAACGGCTCGAGCACTGTGAGGAGCGCCTCGAGCTTCTCGGTGTTACCGGTCGCCTCGACGACGAGCGCGTCGGTCGAGACATCGACGATCGACGCGCGGAACAGCTCCACGGCCTGGGTCACCTGGATGCGGGTGGCCGCGTCGGCGCGCACCTTGATGAGGAGGTGGTCGCGGCGGACCGAGTTCTCGGGCATCAGCTCCACGATCTTGATGACGTTGATGAGCTTGTTGAGCTGCTTCGTGACCTGCTCCAGCAGATCGCCCTCAGCGTCGACCACGACCGTGATCCGGGAAATGCCCTCGACCTCAGTCGGCCCGACGGCGAGCGAATGGATGTTGAACGCACGGCGGGCGAAGAGCCCCGCGACGCGCGTGAGCACGCCGGGCTTGTCCTCGACCAGCACAGACAGGGTGTGGCGGGCCATGCCTCAGTCCTCCTCTTCCCACACGGGCGTGGAATTACGTGCCACCTGAATCAAGTCGTTGCTCACGCCGGACGGCACCATGGGCCAGACCATCGCGTTGGGGCTCACAACAAAGTCGATCACGACCGGGCGGTCGTTGATCTCGAGGGCCTTCTGGATGACCTCGTCGATCTCCTCCTCGCGCTCGACGCGGAACGACGCACAGCCGTACGCCTCGCCGAGCTTGACGAAGTCGGGAATGCGAACGGTCTCGGCGCCCGTGTGCAGGTCCGTGTTGGAGTAGCGGCCGTCGTAGAAGAGCGTCTGCCACTGCCGGACCATGCCGAGCGAGGAGTTGTTGATGACCGCGACCTTGATCGGGATCTTGTTGAGCGTGCACGTGGCCAGCTCCTGATTGGTCATCTGGAAGCAGCCGTCGCCGTCGATCGCCCACACGACCCGGTCGGGGTTGCCGACCTTCGCGCCCATCGCCGCCGGCACGGAGTAGCCCATGGTGCCGAGGCCCGCCGAGTTGAGCCACGCGCGCGGCCGCTCATAGTCGATGAACTGCGCGGCCCACATCTGGTGCTGGCCGACGCCTGCCACGTACACGCCCTCGGGGCCCGTGAGCTCGCCGATGCGCTTGATGATCTTCTGCGGGGCGAGGAGGCCGTCCTCCGGCTCGGTCCAGCCGAGCGGGTAGTCCTCCTTGAGCCTGCGCAGGAACGTCCACCAGGCACTCAGGTCCGCCGGTCCGTCCTTCTCCTGGAGCGCGCGCACGGCGTCAGCCAGCTCGGGGATGATCTCCTTGACGGAGCCCACGATCGGCACGTCGGCCGTACGGTTCTTGGAGATCTCGGCGGGATCGATGTCCGCGTGGATCACCTTCGCGTTCGGCGCGAACGTGTTCAGCACGCCCGTGACCCGGTCGTCGAAGCGAGCGCCGAGCGTCACGAGCAGGTCCGCCTGCTGGAGCGCCGTCACGGCCGAGACCGAGCCATGCATGCCGGGCATGCCCACGTGCTGCGGGTGCGAGTCGGGGAACGCGCCCCGAGCCGTGAGCGTCGTGACCACGGGCGCGCCCGTCGTCTCGGCGAGCCGGAGGAGCTCCTCGGACGCCGCCGCCTTGATCACGCCGCCGCCCACGTAGAGCACGGGCTTGGACGACGCCGCAATGAGCTTGGCGGCCTCGCGGACCTGCTTGCTGTGGCCGCGGGTCACGGGCCGGTATCCGGGGAGGTCGACCTTGGGCGGCCAGCTGAACGTCATCTTGGACTGCTGGGCGTCCTTCGTCACGTCCACGAGGACGGGGCCGGGTCGGCCCGTCGAGGCGAGGTGGAAGGCTTCCGCGAGGGTCTGCGGGATGTCTTCGGCGCGCGTGACGAGGAACGAGTGCTTGGTGACCGGCATCGTGATGCCGACGATGTCCGCTTCCTGGAAGGCGTCGGAGCCGATAACGCTGCTCGCGACCTGCCCGGTGATTGCGACGAGGGGAACGGAGTCCATGTGCGCGTCGGCGATCGCGGTCACCAGGTTGGTGGCGCCCGGACCGGACGTTGCAATGCAGACTCCAACACGTCCTGTGACCATCGCGTACCCTTGGGCAGCGTGGCCGGCGCCCTGCTCGTGGCGCACCAGGATGTGGTTGATCTTCGAAGCCATCAGAGGGTCGTAGGTCGGCAGGATCGCGCCGCCCGGAAGACCAAAGACATCGTCCACGCCAAGTTCCTCGAGCGAGCGGACGATTGCTTCAGATCCAGTCATCTCTGTGGGCTCAACAACGCGGTTGGGCCCCAGGACGGCAGAGGCAGAGTCGACAGAGTCGACGGAATCCGCGGCCTTGGCCGCAGACGGCTTCGAAGCCATCAGCGATGGGCTGATCGGCGTTCCTTTGCTCATCAGTCTCTTCCTTAGGATCTTCGTGGCGAAGGAGCTGTGCTCAGCTCAAATAAAAACAACCCCTCAGCCTTTCGGCTCTCCGAGGGGTTGCGCGTGACAGAACGTTGCCAGTCGGGCTTTTAGTGAGCCACGCGCTTGGCAAGGACGACGACATTGAGCACCATGTCGGTCGAAACGGTCTGCATGCCCACAGTCTTCACAATGGCCCGTGAGAGTGTCAATCCACGAACGCGCTGTCTCAGGATGCGGACAGCGGCCCACCACGTGAGACTCCGACGGCGGGGCCCCTCGGACCCCACCGTCGGACAGGAGGGACTTCCTAGTTGAGGACCGCGCCCTCGCTCGCCGAGTGCACGAGCTTGGCGTACTTCGCCAGGACGCCCTTCGTGAACTTGGCCGGGAGCGGCCGCCAGCCTTCACGGCGCGCCTCGAGCACGGCGCCGTCAACGAGGAGCTCGAGCGTGCGGTTCGGGATGTCCACGCGGATCCGGTCGCCGTTGCGAACAAAGGCGATGGGGCCGCCGTCGACCGCTTCGGGGGCGACGTGCCCGATGCACAGGCCCGTGGTCCCGCCCGAGAAGCGGCCGTCCGTGAGGAGCAGGACGTCCTTGCCGAGGCCGGCGCCCTTGATCGCGCCCGTGATGGCGAGCATCTCGCGCATGCCGGGGCCGCCCTTGGGGCCTTCGTAACGAATGACGACGACGTCCCCCGCCGCGATCTCTCCGTTGTCGAGCGCGTCGAGCGCGCCCTGCTCGCGCTCGAACACGCGGGCGTTGCCCTCGAAGATCTCCGCGTCGAATCCCGCCGTCTTGACGACCGCACCCTCCGGGGCGAGCGAGCCGTGGAGCACCGAGAGACCGCCCGTCTTGTGGATGGGGTTGTCCATCGCGCGGACGATCTTGCCGTCGAGATCCGGCGGCGCGATCTCGGCGAGGTTCTCGGCGACCGTCTTGCCGGTCACCGTGAGCGCGTCGCCGTGCAGGAGGCCGGCGTCGAGGAGCGCGCGCATGACCACGGGCACGCCACCCACGCGGTCGAGGTCGTACATGACGTAACGGCCGAACGGCTTGAGGTCGCCGAGGTGCGGGACCTTGTCCCCGATTCGATTGAAGTCCTCGAGCTCGAGCTCGACCTCGGCCTCGCGGGCGATCGCGAGGAGGTGAAGCACGGCGTTCGTCGAGCCGCCGAACGCCATGACCACGGCGATCGCGTTCTCGAACGCCTCGCGCGTCATGATGTCGCGGGCGGTTATGCCCTGGCGGAGGAGGTTGACCACGGCCTCGCCCGAGCGGTGCGCGAACATGTCGCGGCGGCGGTCGGCCGAGGGCGGGGCGGCGGAGCCGGGGAGGGACATGCCGAGGGCCTCGGCAGCGCTCGCCATCGTGTTGGCGGTGTACATGCCGCCGCACGCGCCCTCGCCGGGGCAGATCGCGCGCTCGATGCGGTCCAGATCGCCCTTCGACATCTTGCCCGCGGCGCATGCGCCCACGGCCTCGAACGCGTCGATGAGCGTGACGTCCTTCTCGGTTCCGTCCTCGAGCTTGACCCAGCCCGGCATGATCGAACCCGCGTAGAGGAAGACGCTCGAGACGTCGAGGCGCGCGGCGGCCATAAGCATGCCCGGAAGCGACTTGTCGCACCCCGCGAGCAGAACCTGGCCGTCGATACGCTCGGCCTGCATGACGGTCTCGACCGAGTCCGCGATGATCTCACGCGAAACGAGGGAGAAGTGCATGCCCTGGTGGCCCATCGAGATGCCGTCGGAAACCGAGATCGTGCCGAACTGCATGGGGAAGCCACCGGCGGCGTGGACGCCTTCCTTGGCGGCCTTCGCGAGGCGGTCGAGCGAGAGGTTGCACGGCGTGATCTCGTTCCAGGAGCTCGCAATGCCGACCTGAGGTTTCGCGAAATCCTCGTCGCCGAAGCCGACGGCGCGGAGCATGCCGCGGGCGGGCGCGGCGTGGATGCCGTCGGTCACGACGCGGCTGCGCGGCTTGATGTCGACGCCCTCGCGGGGCGCGGAAGATGTCTGGCTCTGCTCGGTCATGGGGAGAGTCTATGACCGCGGTTCTCGTGGTCCGACCGGCCATCCGGCACCAACCGCCAAATTCCGGGATTGTTTCGTCCAAATCACGGACCCCAGTCCGTATTCTGGACACGTAGACTGGGGGCGCGGCGAAAGGAGCAAGCGTGAGCAGCCAGCACCCGCCCCACCCCGAAGGCTGGGCCCGTGCCACAACAGACGCAGCACTCAAGACGGCCTTGCACCGGCTCTTCGACGGACAGATCCCGAACTACGCCTCCTACAACCTCGTGTGCGCGGCCGAGACCGGCGGAACGTTCGACGGCGTCCTGCCGGGCGCGCCCGTGCCGCACGGCCTGGTCCTGGGCTACCGGAGGCGGCCGGCAGAGCTTGTCATCGCACCGTTCGACCGGCGCACCCTCGAGCCCTCCGGGCGACCGTGGACGATCGACCTCACGAACCTCGCCTACGCCGAGGAGGCGGTCCCCGGCGCGTTCGACATCGGCACGAGCACCGGGAGGGTCTATTCCTTCACCGTGCGCGGACGCTGCGTGATCGACGCTCCGAGCTCCCACGACCTGCGGGTCATCGAGCAGGACGACGACGCCGAGGACTTTGCCGACTTCATGCGGACGCTCGCGGCCCTCTAGGACCTAGTTCTCTGGTCGCCTCCGGCGGCGGACCGTTGAATGGTCGGAACGCGCCGCGGGCAGTCGGCCCGCGACGGCACCGACCGAGGGAGGCCGTTCGTGGATTGGCTGCCCATGACCATCTCCGCCATCGTGCTTGCCGTCGCGGCGGCCTGGACGGTCCTGCACGAGGACACGTCCACGACCGGCAACGGAAGGCATCGCTCGCGCCAGAGTGGAGCGTCCTGACCTGGACCGATTCGCGCGGGCGAAATGTCGCATCGCCCGCGCTTGATTGGACATGTAAATCGGAGTAGCCTCTCGCCACCATTTCTCTTGGATAATTGGGGGTACTCCATGACAACTCGCACCGGCTCCGGCCCAGCAGCAAGCTCCGGCTGCGCCCGCACCCGCTCCGGTCGCGCCGGCCCCGGCTCCGGCCTACATCATCCCCGGGGCCTTCTGCCCGAATGCAATGGTGGGGCAGAGTGGACTCGCCGCCAACGGCCGGACCTACATCTGCGGCGGCAAGGGGCCGGACGCCAGCGGCCATTACCACTGGAACGTGTCCTAGCCTGTTGGTTCAGGCGCTCTTGGGGTGATAGCCGCCCATGGCGCGGCGCGCCGCGACGGCCTTCTGGGCCCGGTCGAGGATCGCGTCGACTGCGCGGTCGGCCTGTTCCTCGGTCAGCGGGAGGTCCTTGCCCACGAGGGAGCCGCCGCCCATGTTGATGTACAAGTCCGTATAGGTGCGGCGGGACTGGCGAGGTGCCTTGGCCCGGTTGTTCTCGTTGCGCATTTCGACCTCCCTTCTCGGGCCAGTTTACGGGGCGGAACGTCTCTCGAATAGCGCACGGACAAACCCGGGCGCGTTGACTGAATAGAGGAGAAGCCCGATCGAATTCACAATTCCAAGAATCGGTACCAGCGCCCAGATGGTGTCCCAGACCCAGCGCTCGAGCGGAACAGCGACGGCGACCCCTGCCAGCAGAAGGGCCAGAGTGCATACGGCGAGCATCAATCGCAAGGGCGCGAGGAGGGCCGCGAGGGCGCGGTGTTCGGGGGCGCGCGCCATCCACGACAGGAACAGCGCGGGTCCGATCAGGAGGAGCGAAACGGATTGCGATGGGACGTGGAAATCCAACGAGACCAGCTGCACCCCAGGCTGACGCTCGTTGATGATCAGTCCTGAGAAGGCAAGCACCGCGAGGACCGCGACGACGGTGAAGCTGTAGATGCCGGAGCCCACCGGGGCGACTTCGACCCGGGCCTCAGCGCCGGAGAGCGGACGCGTCGGGGTGAACGCGACATGCGCCACCGCGCGCTGCTCCGCTGGATGGTCCACTCCCCCGTTACCCGTCGGATGCTCCCGGAACGTCTCGGCCACATCGAGCTCGACGACCTTCAGTCCGGGCGGCGCCTCGAACTCGACGTGCTGGCTGCGGCTGAGCCCGACGTCGGGCAGCGAGAACCTGATCGCTCCAACTCGGTTTCCCCAGTCGGGCGCGCCGACCTCACGGTCGTAGCCGAACTTCAAGACCACCCGGCGGCCGACGAGATCGCTCGAGACGGCGACGACGAGGAGGAAGTGGTCGAGGAATCCCCTCGCGATGTGCTCCGCGAGGGCGGCCACCTCGGCCTGTTCCCCGTCCGGATCGGGCCACGCGTCCCTGATCGCGTTGTCCAGCTCGGCCACGATGTGGGCGCGGTCGGCGTCGCTGTCGATGCCGGGCCGGAAGGCCACGAGCCGATCGAGCAGGAGTCGCAGCCTTGAGGACGGGAAGCCGAGTCCCGGGGCGGCCGGTTCGAGCAGGAACGCGAGAAGCTCCGCGGTGAGCCTGCTGTTCTCGGCGGCACCGAGCACTGGCATCGGGTGCCGGTCGGGGTCGTCAGTGTCGACCCGTCGGAGCGCGCCCTTCTCGATCAGGGCTAGCGGCACCAGAACCTGGTCCTTGGGCCCGAGGAGCGTGAAGTCGGGTGGGATGGTCAGGTCGAAGGACATGGACCGGCGCGTCGTGCCTCCGGCGCCGAGGGTGAACGAGTCCACGCGGCGGTGGATCCACGTTTGCGCACCGATGACAAGGCTGGTGAGGATCTCCCCTCGGCTTGGGTCGTCGGGCAGCGTCTTCCTGGGGAGCTCCGCGGTCACTGAGCAAGCCTATCGACCGACCCCGACAGCGAGGCGCCGAGACACAAAAACCCCTCCCCGATCCGCGTTTCCGCAGATCAGGGAGGGGTGACTGTGCGCCCCCCGGGACTCGAACCCGGAACCCATTGATTAAGAGTCAATTGCTCTGCCAATTGAGCTAGAGGCGCATTCCGTGCGGGACTCTCGCTGGCCTTCGGAACGATCTCCGGACCTCGCGGCGTCCCCCGCAACGACATGTAACTCTACACGGACTGAGCCCCAGAACGAAATCGGCAGAGCCCCCGTTCGGCGTGTTGTCTGTCACGGCACAATCGGGCTCGGATCCGCATGACTGCGCGGCCTCGCGGGGCGCAGCTACGCTGGCAGAATGACCACTTCGCCAGAGCCCCGGAGGCTCGCCCCGGGAGAGTTCGCGCCGGGTTTCTCGCTGCCCGATTCGAACGGCGCCACCACGAGTCTCGCGGACCTCCGCGGACGCAAGACGGTGCTCTATTTCTACCCCGCGGCGGATACCCCCGCGTGCACGCAGCAGGCGTGCGACTTCCGCGACTCCCTCGAATCGCTGGGAGGTGCGGGCTACGCCGTCGTCGGTGTGTCTCCCGACCCGGCCAAGGCGGTCGTGAAGTTCGCCGCGGAGCAGCACCTCGGCTTCCCGCTCCTTGCGGATGCGGACCACGGAGTCGCCGACCTCTACGGCACGTGGGGAGAGAAGAAGAACTACGGGCGGGTGTATCAGGGGCTCATCCGCAGCACGTTCGTCCTCGACGAGGATGGTCGGATTGTGCTCGCGCAATACAATGTGCGCGCCAAGGGCCATGTCGCGAAACTTCGCCGAGACCTGAAGATCGACTGAGACTCGGGGGCGCTCGCGCCGGTTAGACTGGCAGACGGCCCTCCCGCTCGCGCGGGCGGGGCCGCGCGCGAGTGGTGAAATTGGCAGACACGCAGGATTTAGGTTCCTGTGTCTTCGGACGTGAGGGTTCAAGTCCCTCCTCGCGCACCGCCTCCGGTCCGTGCATCAGCCGACCGTGCAGGTCGACACCCAGTCATTGAGGGCGCCGGGCATGCGGCGGGGAAGGGCGTAGAGTGGCACGGAGCATCGGACGCAGGGAACTGCTTCAGGCGGCCGCGGTCGCGGCCCTTCTGACAGGCTGCACGGCGTCGCCCGGCCCCACGCCCTCGCCGAGCGCGAGCGGAACGGACGCGCCGAGCGAGCCCTTCACGTTCGCGACGCCGGCCCCGCCGATCGGCCTCGACCCGGCCGTCATCGCCGAGCTCGAGTCGTGGCGCATCACCCGCCAGATCCTCGAGTGCCTCGTGACCACGGACCCCGAGACTGGCGCGCCCGCCCCAGCGCTCGCGACCTCGTGGACCCAGAGCAGCGACCTGCTGAGCTACACGTTCACCCTGCGCCAGAACGTCACGTTCCACGACGGCACGCCGTTCAACGCGGCCGCGGTCAAGGCGAACTTCGACCGCTGGTTCAACTTCAGCCCCGCATTCCGGGCCGCGAGTGGGCCCCTTCCGTTCACGGGCGTGTTCAAGGCCCACGCGGACGCCCCGACGCTCTCCCTCTTCAAGAGCTGCGACGCGGTCAGCGATCGGCAAGTCAAGATCACGCTCACCCAGCCGCTCACAGGGTTCCTCCAGGCGCTCACGACGCCGGGATTCGCGATCTCCTCCCCCACGGCCCTCGCGGCCGGCACGGCAGATGCAGCGGACCAGACGTCAGCTGGAACAAGGATCTCGCGCTACGCCCTGCACCCCGTCGGAACCGGTCCGTTCCGCTTCAAGGAATGGGCCACCGACCGCGTGGCGCTCGAGGCGTCGCCGAACTACTGGGGTGCCCGGGGCCAGATCTCCGCCCTCACGTTTGTCGCGTTCGACCAGCCGCAGGCGCGGCTCCAGGCGCTCGTGGACGGCAGGATCGACGGCTACGACGCCGTGACGCTCGACAACATCGAGACGCTCGTCCGCAAGGGCCTGCAAGTGGTTCGGCGCGACCCGTTCTCCGTCATGTACCTCGGCATGAACCAGGCCGTCCCGATCCTGCAGAACGAGAAGGTGCGTCTCGCGATCGCGATGAGCATCAACAAGGACGCCGTGATCCGCCCGTTCTTCCTCGAGGATACGAAGCCGGCCGCACAGTTCATCGCCCCCAAACTGAGCGGCTTCAACCAGGCCGGCGGCTTCCCCGCGTACGACCCCGAAAAGGCCAAGCGGCTCCTCTCCGAGGCCGGGTACAAGGGCGAGGAACTCAAGTTCTACTACCCGCTCAACACCACGCGCCTCTACCTCCCCTCGCCGGAGAAGGTCTACGGCGAGCTCAGCGCCCAGCTCACGCGTCTGGGGCTCAACCTCAAGCCCGTGCCGATTGCGTGGTCCGACGGCTACCTCGAGAAGGTCACGAGCGCGGGCGACCACGCGTTCCACCTCCTGGGCCGCTACGGCACGTTCGCCGACCCCGACGACTTCCTTGCGCCGCTGTTCGGCGCCAAGACCGGAGAGTTCGGCTTCTTCGACGCCCAGCTCTTCAGCAAGATCGACAGGGCACGGTCCCTCCCCGACGGAGCGGACCGCACGCAGGCCTATCAGAGCATCAACGCGCAGCTGGGCAGCACCGCCCCGGCCGTGCCGATCGCGTTCCCCATCTCTGCCGTCGCCGTCTCAAACCGTGTGGTCAACTACCCGACCTCGCCGGTGCTCAACGAGACGTTCAACCGCGTGACGCTCAAGACCTCGTAGCCTCGGGCCGCCCGCGTCTCCGCGCCAAAAAAGAGGGCGCAGACCCCTTGACTCAGCGGCCCGCGAGGATTTAGAGAACCGCGCCCGCGAGGGATATTCTGCCTGTGGTCCATTTGCGCAGGGAGAGTCAGTGACCTTCATATCCACCACTCGGTCCGCCGATGTCGTCTTGATCGGCGGTGGCATCATGAGCGCCACCCTCGGGGCGTTCATCAAGAAACTTGAACCCGCCTGGAACGTGGTGCTCTTCGAGCGCCTCCCGGCGGTGGGGCTCGAAAGCTCGGGCCCTTGGAACAACGCGGGAACCGGCCACGCGGCCTACTGCGAGCTCAACTACACGCCGCAGGCCAAGGATGGCTCGGTCAGTCCGGCGAAGGCGCTGGGCATCAACGAGGGCTTCCAGCTTTCGCGCCAGTTCTGGTCCCACCTGGTCCGCGAAGGGGACATCGGCGACCCCACGCGGTTCATCCACACCGTCCCGCACATGAGCTTCGTGCTCGGCAGCGACCACTCCGACTACCTCAAGCGGCGCTTCGAGGCCCTCAAGCCGAACCCTCTCTTCGCCGAGATGGAGTTCTCCGAGGACCCGGCACAGATCGCCGAGTGGGCCCCCCTCGTGATGGACGGGCGCGGCCCGGGCCGCGTCGCGGCCAACCGGGTGGCCTCCGGCACCGACGTCGACTTCGGCACGCTGAGCCGCGAGCTCGTCGCGTTCCTCGACGCGAACGGGGTCGAGGTCAACTACGGAACCGACGTGACCGACGTCAAGCGCTCGCGCGGCGGCTGGGACGTCTCGACCAAGCACACCGCCTCGGGCGAGCGCGGTGCCATCCACGCGAAGTTCATCTTCATCGGAGCGGGCGGCGGTGCGCTGCACCTCCTCCAGAAGTCCGGCATTCCGGAGAGCAAGGGCTACGGCGGCTTCCCCGTCTCCGGCAAGTTCTTCCGCTGCACGGACGAGGGCATCGCGGCGCAGCACAACGCCAAGGTCTATGGCCAGGCGTCGGTCGGCGCGCCGCCCATGTCGGTCCCGCATCTCGACACGCGCTTCGTGGACGGCAAGCGCTCGCTCCTGTTCGGACCCTACGCGGGCTTCTCGACGAACTTCCTCAAGAGCGGCTCGCTCCTCGACCTCCCGCTGTCCATCCGCGCGGGCAACATCGTCCCGATGCTCGCGGTCGCGAAGGACAACATGGACCTCACGGCCTACCTCGTGAAGGAGGTCGCGAAGAGCCACGCCGCGAAGGTCGAGGCTCTCCGCGAATACTTCCCGCTCGCGGACGGCGAGAAGTGGGAGCTCATCACCGCCGGCCAGCGCGTTCAGATCATCAAGAAGGATCCGGCCAAGGGCGGCGTGCTGCAGTTCGGCACCGAGGTCATCACGGCCCGCGACGGCTCGGTCGGTGCCCTCCTCGGCGCGTCCCCAGGCGCCTCGACGGCCGTGCCCATCATGCTTGAGCTCATGCAACGCTGCTTCCCCAAGAAGTACCGCGGCTGGGAGGACAAGCTCCGCGAGATGATGCCCGGCTACGGCGTCAAGCTCAACGACAATCCGGACCTCGCGGCGGAGCTCGCGGCCAGCACGGCCGAGGCGCTTCAGCTCGCGGCGACAGCACAGTAGCGCACAGGCCCTGGCGGCCCGCACCGTTCGAGGACGGTGCGGGCCGTCGCCGTCCAACGGGAGAACCCACCACCATGTTCCGGCTCGCGAGCCTCTCGATGTCCAACAAGGCGCTCATCGCGCTCATCACGCTCTTCGCCGCGGTCTTCGGCGTCATCACCGTCGGGACCCTCAAGCAGGAGCTCATCCCGTCCATCGAGTTCCCGCAGCTCACGGTCGTCTCGTCGATGCCCGGTGCCTCGCCCGACGTCGTCGACAAGCAGGTGGGCCAGCCGCTCGAGAAGGCGCTCCAGGCGGTCGAGGGCCTCGAGAGCAGCGCGTCGACGTCCCGAACCGGCGTTTCGACGATCCGCCTCTCCTTCACGTACGGGACGAACCTCGACCGGGCCCGGAACCAGATCGACCGCGCGATCTCCACCGCGAAGCAGCAGCTCCCCTCGAACGTCACGCCGAACACGCTCGCGGGGAGCGTGAGCGATTTCCCGATCGTGTTCATCGCCGCGTCCTCGGACAAGGGCCTGAGCGAGCTCGAGGGCCAGCTCACCCAGCAGGCGGTCCCCGCGCTCTCGAAGATCGACGGCGTGCGGAGCGTCGACGTGACGGGCGGCGCGACGCGCCACGTGCAGATCCAACCGGACCCGGCCACGATGGCGGCCCGCGGCGTCGACGTCAACGCCATCCGGACCGCGCTCCAGAACAACGGCTCACTCGTGCCGATCGGCACCGTGACGGATCAGGGCCGCGCGCTCTCGCTCCAGGCCGGAAGCCCGGTCGATTCGACGGACGCCATCAAGAGCCTTCCCCTCGCGGGCGCGAAGCAGCCCACCAAGATCGGCGACGTGGCCGCCGTCGACCTCCAGGACGACGGGGCGACGTCGATCACGCGCACCGACGGCAAGCCGACCCTCGCGCTCTCGGTCACGAAGAAGCCCGAGGGAGACACGGTCGCGATCTCCCACGCCGTCCGCGACGCCCTGCCGGGGATCCAGTCGGGTCTTGGCTCCAACGCGAAGCTCACCACCGTGTTCGACCAGGCGCCGTTCATTGAGAAGTCGATCAAGGACCTCACCACCGAGGGCCTCCTGGGCCTCGGCTTCGCCGTCCTCGTGATCCTCGTGTTCCTGCTCTCGGTCCGCTCGACGCTCGTCACGGCCGTCTCGATCCCGCTTTCGCTCCTCATCACGTTCATCGGCCTCTTCGCTGCGCATTACTCGCTCAACATCCTCACGCTCGGAGCGCTCACCATCGCGATCGGCCGCGTTGTGGACGATTCGATCGTGGTGATCGAGAACATCAAGCGTCACCTGAGCTACGGCGAGGAAAAGACGACGGCGATCCTGGGGGCCGTGCGCGAGGTCGCCGGGGCCGTCACGGCGTCGACGCTCACGACCGTCGCGGTATTCCTCCCGATCGCGTTCGTGGGGAACCTCGCGGGCGAGCTTTTCCGACCGTTCGCGCTCACCGTCACGATCGCGCTCCTCGCCTCGCTCGCGGTCGCGCTCACGATTGTGCCCGTGCTCGCGTACTGGTTCCTGGGCCACAAGTCGCCGGGCGCGGTCAAACCCGACGAGGTCGAGGCCGAGGCCCACGAGAAGGAGCGGCGCGGCTGGCTCCAGCGCGGGTACCTCCCGATCCTCCGCGGAACGCAGCGCCACCCCGTGTGGACGCTCGTCGCCGGCGCCGTGGT
Organism: Sinomonas sp. G460-2; assembly: GCF_047759905.1. NCBI lineage: Bacteria > Bacillati > Actinomycetota > Actinomycetes > Micrococcales > Micrococcaceae > Sinomonas > Sinomonas sp. G460-2. The sequence continues at coordinate 17,904 of NZ_JBKZWT010000033.1, forward strand.
GCTCGTCGCGACGTTCGGCATGACCCCGCTCCTGCAGACGAATCTGCTGGGCAGCTCCGGCGAAAACAGCTTCACGGTGTCGCAGCAAATGCCCCCGGGGACGAGCCTCGACTCGACGAGTTCCGCGGCCGCGAAGGTCGAGGGCGCCCTGCGCGGAACCGCCGGCGTCAAGACCGTCCAGGTGACGATCGGCAACTCGACCACGGGCTTCAGCGCCTTCCTCTCTTCGGGCGCCTCGAACGCGACGTTCACCGTCATCACGGACGACTCCGCGAATCAGGCGAGCGTCCAGCAGGACGTGCGCGACGCCGTCGCCCGCCTCAGCGGCGTGGGCACGGTGAGCGTGCGCCAGCAGCAGGGCGGCTTCGGCACGGCGTCGACCGTGGACGTCACGGTCAAGGCGCCGGATTCGGCGTCCCTCGCCGCTGCGAACGATGCGGCCATGGCAGCGCTCAAGGACGTGCCCGGCTCGACGGGTGTGACGAGCAACCTCGCGTCAGGCCAGCCGGTGGTCCAGGTCAAGGTGGACCGCGCCAAGGCGGTCGCCGCGGGCCTCTCCGAGCAGCAGGTGGGGACACTCCTCGCCGCGACCGTGAGCCCGATCCCGGCCGGCACCGTGCGGATCGACACGAGCGACTTCCCCGTGCTGATCGGCAAGGGCACGCAGTTCTCGAGCATCGACGCCGTGCGCGCGCTCCCGCTCCCCGGCGCCTCGGGCCTCACGCTCGGCTCGATCGCGAGCGTCGCGTCAGTGGACGTGCCCGTGACGGTCACGAGCACGTCCGGCCAGCGCACGGCCACGGTCTCGGTCTCCCCCGGCGACTCCAACCTCGGCTCGGTGAGCACCGAGGTGCAGAAGCGTGTCGACGCACTGACGCTCGCCGGCGGGGCGACGGCGTCCGTGGGCGGAGCCGCGACCCAGCAGGCGGACTCGTTCAAGCAGCTCGGCCTCGCGCTGCTCGCGGCGATCGCGATCGTGTACGTGGTCATGGTCGCGGCGTTCAAGAGCCTGCTGCAGCCGCTCGTGCTGCTCGTCTCGATCCCGTTCGCCGGGACCGGCGCGATCCTGCTCCTGCTCGCGTCCGGTACCCCGCTCGGCCTCCCGGCGCTCATCGGGCTGCTCATGCTCGTGGGCATCGTGGTGACGAACGCGATCGTCCTCATCGACCTCATGAACCAGTACCGGAGACCGAGCGGGCGGCGCCCCGCGCTGGCCCTCGAGGACGCGATCGAGCAGGGGGCGCGCCAGCGCCTGCGCCCGATCCTCATGACGGCGCTCGCGACGATCTGCGCCCTCACGCCCATGGCTCTGGGCCTCACGGGCGGCGGCGGGTTCATCTCCCAACCGCTCGCCGTCGTCGTCATCGGCGGCCTCGTCTCCTCGACCGCGCTCACGCTCGTCCTCGTCCCGGTGCTCTACCGCCTCGTCGAGGGGCGGCTCGAGCGGCGCCGGCTCCTGCGCGACCTCGCTCGCCGGCCCGAGCCGGTGGAGCTTGAGCCGGTTGAGCTCGAGGCGGACCAAGAAGATGACGCGAATGACTTCGGCGGCGACTGGACCACGGGAGCCGTGCCGAAGGTCACCGGCCGCCGGGCGGCGAAGGCCTAAGACACCCCGGGAACAATCTCTGACCCTCTGGGGTTCGGGATAGATGCAAATGCATGTATCCTGAATGAACCGAGGAAAGAGGTCATCATGCAGTTCGGAATCTTCAGCGTCGGCGACGTCACCCTTGACCCCACGACGGGCCGGATGCCCACCGAGGCCGAGCGAATCAAGGCCATCGTGCAGATCGCCAAGCACGCCGAAGAGGTTGGCCTCGACGTCTTCGCGACCGGGGAGCACCACAACCCGCCGTTCTACCCGAGCTCGCCGACCACAATGCTCGGCTACATCGGCGCGCAGACCGAGCGCCTCATCCTCTCCACGACCACGACGCTCATCACCACGAACGATCCGGTGAAGATCGCCGAGGACTTCGCGATGCTCCAGCATCTCGTGGACGGCCGCGCGGACCTCGTCCTGGGCCGCGGCAACACCGCCCCGGTGTACCCGTGGTTCGGGAAGAACCCGCAGGACGCGCTCGAGCTCACGATCGAGAACTACTCGCTCCTGCGCCGCCTCTGGGACGAAGACGTGGTGGACTGGAGCGGGAAGTTCCGCACCCCCCTGCACAACTTCACGGCGACCCCGAGGCCGCTCGACGGCGTGGCCCCTTTCGTGTGGCACGGCTCGATCCGGACCCCGCAGATCGCGGAACTCGCGGCGTACTACGGCGACGGTTTCTTCGCGAACAACATCTTCTGGCCCAAGGAGCACTACATCCGCCTCATCAACCTGTACCGCGAGCGCTTCGAGCACTACGGGCACGGGAAGGCGCACCAGGCGATCGTGGGGCTCGGCGGCCAGTTCTTCCTCCGGAAGAACTCGCAGGACGCCGTGAACGAGTTCCGCCCGTACTTCGACAACGCACCCGTCTACGGCCACGGCCCATCCCTCGAGGACTTCACCGCCCAGACCCCGCTCACGGTCGGCAGTCCGGCCGAGTTCGTCGAGAAGACGCTCGCGTTCCGCGACTACTTCGGCGACTACCAGCGCCAGCTGTTCCTCGTGGACCACGCGGGGCTCCCGGTCAAGACCGTCCTCGAGCAGCTCGATCTCCTCGGCGAGGTGCTCCCCGAGCTCAAGGCTGGCTTCGCCGAGCGCCGGCCCGCAGACGTCCCCGAGGGCCCCACGCACGCCGCCCGGGTCGCGCGGCAGCTCGAGGCCGCGGCAGGCGACGAGGAATCGGCGCAGAGCGAGGAGCCAGCCGAACCCGCGGAGACGTCGCGATGAGCGCGCCCACGGCGGACCGGCCGGTGAGCCACTCGCCGGCCGGACCGTCCGGGCCCTCCAGGTCATCCGGGCCGTCCATGCCGTCCGTGCGGGAGACGGCCGAGGCCTGGGAGTCGCTGTTCCGCACCCAGGTCTCGGTCATGCGCCGGCTCCAAACCGATCCGGCGTTCCGCGAGCTGGGCATCAAGGAGTACGACGTGCTCTTCACGCTGAGCGGGTGCCCCGAGGGCGGCCTGCGGCTCAACGAGCTCAACAACCACGTGCTGTTGGCCCAGTCGAGCCTGAGCCGGCTCGTGGACCGGCTCGAACGCAAGGGTCTCGTGACACGGCGCGCGGCCCCCGAGGACGGCCGCGGGACGCTCATCGCGCTCACCGAGGCCGGGCTCGAGACTCAGCGGCGCATCGGGCGGGGGCACGTCCGCGAGATCGCGCGGCTCTTCGGCACCGCGCTCGACGGCGGCGAGCTCGCCGAGCTCACGCGGCTCACCGCGAAGCTTCGGCAGCACGTCGAGGAGAGCCGCCCGCTCTGAGCGCCGGACGCCGCGCGGCCATGGTCTGCGAGGTTCCCGCCGATGGTCGCGGCCTAGCCGATGATCGAGAGCTTCCCCGGCTCGTCGTCGGGCAACTCCTCGTCGGACTCCGCCGAGACCGAGAGCCTGCGCAGCACAAGGCTCCCGCCGACCGTGGAGAGGAACGCCGTGTCCGAGGAGTCGCGGCCAGCCGTGATGCGCAGCATCCCGGCCCGCGACGCGAGGCCCGTGGGGTCGATGACGTGCCACGCGCCATCGACGAACGCCTCGGCCACGGCGTGGAAGTCCATGGGCCGCAGCCCGGGCGCGTATACCGCGGTGAGGCGCGCGGGCACGTCCTTGGCGCGCAGGAGAGCGATGGCCAGGTGCGCGTAGTCGCGGCACACTCCGCGGCGATGCAGGAGGGTCTCGACGGCTCCGTCCGTGCCGCGCGACGAGCCGCCCACATAGGAAAGCTGCTCGTGCACCCACTTCCGCACCGCGAGGACGAGCTCGGAACCGCCCAGGCGCCCGAACTGCCCATAGGAAGTAGGCAGGAGCCGGTCGCTCTCGGCATAGCGGCTGGGCCGGACGTAGCGGATGAGCTCCATCTCGTCCACAGTGTCGGGAATGGCACGGCCATCCACGGTCGCGGAGTACTCGACCTCGACGTCGGAAGGCTCCGCGAACTCGAGCACGTGGAACCTGCCGCCGTGCCCGTCCGTGAGCTCGCGCCACGGCACGGGCTCCCCTCCCGCCGTGACGGTCAGCCGCTCGTCGAACGAGCTGTAGCCGGGATTCCGAGCGGCCGCGACGGCCATCGCGACCTTGGTCCGCGCCACGGTGGTGAAGGACAGACGGGCGCCGACAGTGCGCAGCATATTGCTCCAGACAGGCTAGGGTTCGCCGGGACGTGCTAGGAGGTCTTCAGGAATTTCAGCGACATGATCATGCGCTGGGCGTTGGCGAAGTCACCGGAGTTCTGGACGTAGGCCGACGCTTGAGCAAGGTTATCGAATGCCTGCAGCGGCGCAACCTGGGCCTGGGGCGAGAGCGGCGCTAGCTCCAGAACGTCGGAGAACGCGTAGCCCCCGATGCTCGCGGGCCCCGGGACCACGTTGGCGAGCTTGCACGCCTTCCCGTCTTGGGACACCGTCGCAACGCCCACGAGACCGAACGAGCCGAAGTACTTGTACCCCTGGATGACCCGGAAGACGAAGCGGGGCGAGATCGCGGTGGGGCTGTCCGTGAACGGGAGCGTCACGGGGAGGCTGTTGAGCACGGAATAGGCCTTGGCCTGGGCGGGGTCGCACGCCTGCTGCGTCGGCTGCGGGAGGCCGGTCTGGAGCGCCGCGACGAATGTCCCGTCCGCCTTCTTGACGTCGAAGTGCAGGGCGCCCGCCGAGGATCCCGCAGCGGCGGCGCCGGACTGGACGATCCATTCGTCCGGGAGCTCGAAGCTCACCGTCTTCCCAGGATCGGTGAACGTCTTCCACTTGGCC
>NZ_JBKZWT010000330.1:0-3897 GCF_047759905.1 Sinomonas sp. G460-2
TGCCTTCGCGTTCTACTTCCACCTTGCGAACGCCGCCGAGCAGCTGCACCGCGTGCGCGAGCTCGGGCAGCGACCCGAGGATGAGGGCTGGCTCGCCGCGGCCGTGCGCGACATCGCCGAGCAGGCCGGGCCGGGCGTGCTGCAGGACGTCGCCGACGCGCTCGACGTGCGGCCCGTCTTCACGGCGCACCCCACCGAGGCCTCGCGCCGCTCCGTACTCGACAAGCTCCACGCGATCTCGAACATCCTCTCCATCCCGTCCGCGGACGGCACGACGCTGCGCCGACGCCAGGACCGCCACCTCGCCGAGATCATCGACCAGATGTGGCAGACGGACGAGCTCCGGCAGGTGCGTCCGAGCCCCGTGGACGAGGCCCGGAATGCGGTCTACTACCTCGGGCAGATCCTCGCGGGGCCGCTCCCCGAGGTGCTCGACGACCTCGCGGGCCTGCTCGCCGAGCACGGCGTGAAGCTGCCCGCGAGCACGTCGCCGCTGCGCTTCGGCTCGTGGATCGGCGGCGACCGCGACGGGAACCCCAACGTCACGCCCGAGGTCACGCGCGAGATCCTTGGCCTCCAGGGCCAGCAGGCCGTGCGGATCGCGGTGCAGCTCGTCGACGAGCTCATCAGCATGCTCTCGAACTCGACGGCGCTCGCGGGCGTTGAGCAGGAGCTCCTCGACTCGATCGGGACCGACCTCGCGAAGCTGCCCGGCCTCGACCGGCGCGTCCTCGAGCTCAACGCGCAGGAGCCGTACCGGCTCAAGCTCACGTGCATCAAGGCGAAGCTGCTCAACACGGGCCGCCGCATCGCCGCGGGCACGGCCCACGAGCCGGGCCGCGACTACGCCGCGACCTCGCAGCTCGCCGAGGACCTCGCCGTGCTCGAGCGCTCCCTCCGCGAGCACGCGGCCCAGCTGGCGGCCGACGGCGTGCTGGCCACCGCGCGCCGCGTCGTCGCCTCGTTCGGGCTCCACCTCGCGACGGTCGACATCCGCGAGCACGCCGACTACCACCACGAGGCGGTCGGCCTCCTGCTCGACCCGCTCGGCGAACTCTCCCGCCCGTACCTCGAGCTGCCGCGCGCCGAACGCCGCCGCGTGCTCGCCCTCGAGCTCGGGAGCCGCCGGCCGCTCTCGGGACACCCGGTCGAGCTGCCTGGCCACGCGGCCCGCGTGTACGAGACGATGCGCGTGATCCGCCAGGCCCGCCGCGTGTATGGGCCGGACGTCATCGAGACGTACATCGTGTCCATGACCCGCGGCGCGGACGACGTCCTCGCCCCCGCGCTCCTCGCCCGGGAGGCCGGTCTCGTGCGGCTGTACGGGGAGGCGCCGTACGCGCATATCGGCTTCGCGCCGCTCCTCGAGACGGTCGAGGAGCTCCGTGCCTCGGCCGAGATTATCGATCAGCTGCTTTCCGAGCCCGCGTACCGCGAGATCGTGCGGCTGCGCGGCGACGTCCAGGAAGTCATGCTCGGCTATTCGGACTCCAACAAGGAGTCCGGCGTCCTCACGAGCCAGTGGGAGATCCACAAGACGCAGCGCAAGCTGCGCGACGTGGCCGCGCGGCACGGCGTGCGGCTGCGCCTGTTCCACGGGCGCGGCGGCTCGGTGGGCCGCGGCGGCGGCCCGACGTATGAGGCGATCATGGCGCAGCCGAACGGCGTGCTCGAGGGCGAGATCAAGTTCACCGAGCAGGGCGAGGTCATCAGCGACAAGTACTCGCTGCCAGAGCTCGCGCGGGAGAACCTCGAACTCTCCCTCGCCGCCGTCATGCGCGGCACGGCGCTGCACCGCGCGCCGCGCACCACGGACGACGAGCGCGAGCGCTACGCCGAGCTCATGGACCTCATCTCCGACGCCGCGTTCGCGCGGTACCGGAAGCTCATCGACGATCCCGACCTGCCCGCGTACTTCGTGGCCTCGACCCCGGTCGAGCAGCTCGGCCAGCTCAACATCGGCTCGCGCCCGTCCAAGCGGCCCGACTCCGGCGCGGGCCTCGAGGGCCTGCGCGCGATCCCGTGGGTGTTCGGCTGGACGCAGTCGCGGCAGATCATTCCGGGCTGGTTCGGCGTGGGCTCGGGCCTGCGGGCCGCGCGCGAGGCCGGGAAGGACGCGGAGCTGCGCGAGCTGCAGGAGCGGTGGCCGTTCTTCCGCTCGGTCATCTCCAACGTCGAGATGACGATCGCCAAGACGGACCTCGACATCGCCTCGCATTACGTCTCGAGCCTCGTGCCGGTCGAGCTGCACCGCATCTTCGAGGCGATCCGTGCCGAGTACGAGCTCACAGTCATCGAGATCCAGCGGCTCACGGGGGAGTCCGAGCTCCTCGACGCCTCCCCGACGCTCAAGCGCACGCTCGAGATCCGGGACCAGTACCTCGACCCGATCAGCTACCTCCAGGTCGAGCTCCTGCGCCGCATCCGCGAAGCGAGCATCACGGGCGCCGAGGTCGACGAACGCCTCCAGCGCGCGCTGCTCATCACGATCAATGGCGTCGCGGCGGGCCTCCGCAACACGGGCTGACCTCGGCCGTCTGGCCTCTTGCTGTCCCCTTCGGCCGCGGTCAAGCTGGAGATGGCGGACTGGTGTAGGCGGACCGTAGCGGGCGGTCCGCATCATCAGCCCGCCCCGAGCGTTTGACGGGAGAGGGAGGGCAGTCATGTCTGACCTGACGAAGTGGTTCGACCAGCGGCGGAGCCCGTTCGAGCTCCTCGACCGGCTCTTCCAGGGCGAGGCTTCGGGCGCGGAGATCAGGGTCGAGCAGGTGATCGACGGCGAGGCGCTCGTGGTCCGCGCCGAACTGCCGGGCATCGACCCCGATCGGGACGTCGACGTGAGCATCTCGGAGGGTTCCCTGCGCATCAAGGCCCGGCGCGAGGAGAAGATCGAATACAAGGAACGCGGCAGCTATCGCTCCGAATTCCGCTACGGTTCGTTCTCGCGCTCGCTGCCGATGCCGGAGGGCACCACGCAGGACGACGTCACCGCGACGTACAAGGATGGCGTCCTCGAGGTTCGGGTTCCGATCCCGCCGCAGGCCGCGCCTCCGCCCCAATCGACCAAAATCAACGTCACTCGCGCTTGATTTCTGTCCGACGGTGCTGACAGCGGCAGGGGGCGTTGGCATACTGGGCACCGGGAGGACATGTGGAAGCCCTCGGCGACGGAGACAAAGGATCGATCTTCCCCGATTCGGCCGCGAGCCGGATCGAGGACCTATTACGCCAATTCGTGGGTCGCGCCCACGAGCTGCTCGAGACCCAGGAACGCATGCGGGGACTGCTCTCCGCGGTGGTCTCCCTCGCGGAGGACCTTGATCTCGAGGCCGTTCTGGACCGCGTGGTGACCTCTGCGCGGGAGCTGGTGCGCGCGAAATACGCCGCGCTCGGCGTCCTCGCGCCCGAGGGCACGGCGCTGAGCCACTTCGTGACGGTCGGGATGTCGGACGAGCTCACGCTCGAGATCGGCCCGCGGCCCACGGGGCTCGGCGTGCTCGGACTGCTCATTCGGGATCCGCACGCGATCCGGCTCCACGACCTCGGCACCCACCCAGACTCGGCCGGCTTCCCCCAGCACCATCCGCCCATGAAGACGTTCCTCGGCGTTCCGATCAGGGTGCGCGACGAGGTCTTCGGGAACCTCTACCTGACCGAGAAGATCGACGGCGAGGACTTCAACGCCGAGGACGAGGACCTTGTCGTCGCGCTCGCGGCCGCCGCCGGCGTCGCGATCGAGAACGCGCGGCTCTTCGACGACACCGCGCGCCGGCAGCGTTGGCTCGAGTCGAGCATGGAGGTCGCGGGCGCGCTCCTCGACGTCGACGATCTGGACTTCGGCGTCGAGGGAGTCGCCGAGCGCGCCCTCGCGCTTTCGCGCGCCCACCTCGCCGCGAT
>NZ_JBKZWT010000331.1:0-3889 GCF_047759905.1 Sinomonas sp. G460-2
CGCGGGGCGCCTCGCACAGCGGTACGGGGTGCGGGCCGCCGTCGCCCGTCCCGGGGTCGCAACTGCCGGGCAGGCCCACGGATCTCGCCCGGCGCGGATCGTGTGCGTCGCGGCCCTCCTTCCGGGAAAGGGCCAGCTGATCCTGCTCGAGGCGCTCGAACGGCTTGCGGACGTCCCGTGGACCGCCTGGCTCGTCGGTTCGGACCGGGCCGACGGCACCTATGCGCGGCAGGTGCACCACGCCGCGTCGCTGCCGCCCCTGGCCTCGCGCGTCACGGTCGCGGGACAGCTCTCCGGCGCCGAACTCGAGGACGCGTGGCTCGCCGCCGACCTGAGCGTCCTGCCGAGCGCGAGCGAGACGTTTGGGCTCACGGTGGCGGGGGGCGAGGGGCTCGCCGGCGCGGTCGGGGCGCTCCGCTCCGTCGACGCACTCGAGCAGGCCCTGCGGGTGTGGCTCACGGATCGGAGCCTCCGCGCCGCCTGGCGCTCCGCGGCCCGTGCCGCGCGGCTCGTCCTCCCTGGGTGGGAGGGCACCGCGAGGGCTGTCCTCGACGCGGTCTTCGCTGACGCGGATCCCCAGCTTCTGGGCCAGACTCCCCAACTTATGGGCCAGCCTCCCCGAGTTCCAACCGACGACGGCGCAACTCGCCGAGCGCTATAAGGGCCGCGCCGGGGTTCGCCGCCAAGAGTTGGGGAGATCGGTTCAGTAGGTGGGTAAGCCGGCGCAGATTCCGGGTAACCCGGGGTGGAAGTCGGGGAGGCCGACAAAGAAGCTGGGGAAGCCGGTCACCGATCCGTCGAGGGCTCCAACTCGTCCGAGGTCAGGGCGCGGGCCACGGCGAGGACCGAACCCGAGACATGACTCGACTCTGCCGACGCGAGGTACACGAACGCGTCGAGCTCCTCTTCGTCGGTGAGGGGCGCGGGGCGCTGGCCGTGGTCGAGCCTGGCCTCGAGGATCGGATCCCATCGCGGCCCGCCGACCACGGCGTTGACCCGCACGCCGCGCGGTCCCAGCGCCTGCGCCCACCCGCGGGTCGTCTCGAGGACGGCCGTCGCGAGGGCCTCCTGGCCTCGGCTCAGCACGAGGCTGTGCGTCGAGAAGCCAGCGGTGTTGATGATGCTCGCCCCTGCGTTCATCGACGGGAGCGCTGCTTCTGTTGTGGTCACGAGGAGGGCCATGGAACGCTCAAGCGCGCGCTCCACGCCGCGGCGGACGGCCGCGGGCCGCTCCCCTACCTCGGGGATCACGGCGGGCCCGGTGTTCACCAGAACGTCGAGCCCCCCGAGATGACGCGCAGCCGAGCGCGCAATGCGCGTGCCGTCCGCGGAGTCCGCCGGTTCGACGTCGAGCACGGCCCCGCACCGCTCAAAGACGGCCCCTAGGCGTTCTGATAGCTCCGGGTCCTCCCCTGTGACGAGAATCCGCCGGCGTGCCAACCGGCCCGCAAGAGACATGAAGCAAGCTCCCTCGGTCAGCGGCCGCTGCACGGCCGCGCGGTCTTGGGCATCCGCTGGACGACGATTTCAAAACTGAGACCTCCTAGCTCAGGTACAGGTTCACTACCCGTCCAGCGCATTCCCAATCACTGCGCGTTCCCCAGCACTGCCCGGCGGATCTCGGCTGCCACCGTGACCGGGTCCTCGTGGCTCCAGAAGCGCAGCACGCGCCAGCCACGCTCGGTGAGCGCCGCCGTCGTCTCCTCGTCGCGCGCTCGGTTCCGGGCGATCTTGGGCCGCCAGTAGTCCACGTTGCGCTTGGGCTCGATGTAATGCTCGGGGCAGCCGTGCCAATAGCAGCCGTCGATGAACACGGCGACGTGCGCCCGCGTGAAGACGAGATCCGCCGTGCGGCGCAGGTCTGGTTCGGGGCGGAACGCGACGCGATACCGCAGCCCCATCGCGTGAACGGCCCGCCGGACCAGAAGTTCAGGGGCGGTGTCGCGCGACCGGTTCCCGAGCATGGTCTTGCGGATGGCCGGAGTCGAGGCCCAGGAGGAGGTGCTTTCGGGCTCCTGGCTCATGCCGTCAGCGTACGCCGAGCTGACCTTGGTAGGGTGCGCACATGTCGCGGATAGAAGACTATGCGCTCCTTGGCGACCTGCACACGGCCGCTCTCGTGGGGCGAGACGGATCGATCGATTGGCTGTGCCTGCCCCATTTCGATTCGCCCTCGTGCTTCGCGTCCCTCCTCGGGACGCCGGACCACGGGCGGTGGCTCCTGGCGCCCGCGAGCGGCGGCGAGTGCACCCGGAGGCGCTACCTTCCCGACACGCTCGTGCTCGAAACGCTGTGGGAAACCGAGACCGGCACCGTGCGGATCCTCGACTTCATGCCGCCGCGCGAGGACGTGATCGACGTGGTGCGAATCGTCGAATGCGTGAGCGGCACGGTGTCCATGCGCGGGGAACTCGTGCTGCGTTTCGACTACGGCCACGTCATCCCGTGGGTCCGGCGGCGCAAGGGCGTGCTCCACGCCGTCGCGGGCCCCGACTCCGCCTACCTCACCACGAGCGCCCCGCTCGAGGGAAAGCACTTCCGCACCATCAGCGAGTTCACGATGACGGAGGGCGAGCGGGTTCCGTTCGTCCTGACCTGGATGCCGAGCCACGTCCCGTACAAGCCGCAGACCGACGCCGAGGTCTCGCTCGAGCGGACCACCGAGTTCTGGACCACGTGGTCCAAGCGCTGCTGCATCGACGGCCCGTATGAGGACGCGGTGCGCGGCTCGCTCATCGCGCTCAAGGCCATGACGTACGAGCCCACGGGCGCGATCGTTGCGGCGCCCACCACGTCTCTCCCCGAGTGGATCGGGGGACCTCGGAACTGGGACTACCGCTACTGTTGGCTCCGCGACGCCTCCCTCACCCTCGAGTCCCTCCTCGAGGCGGGCTACACCGAGGAGGCGAAGGCGTGGCGCGACTGGCTGCTCCGCGCCGTCGCGGGCGACCCCGCGGATCTCCAGATCATGTACTCGATCACGGGCAAGCGCCGCCTCCCCGAGTTCGAGCTTGCGTGGCTGCCCGGCTACGAATCCTCGCAACCGGTCCGCGACGGCAACGCCGCCGCGGATCAGCTCCAGCTCGACGTGTGGGGCGAGGTGATCGACGGCCTCGCGCTCACCCGCGCGAGCCTCGGGAAGCACACCGACGCCGCGTGGGACGTGCAGACGGCCCTCATGAAGCATCTCGAGAAGACGTGGCGGCGCAAGGACAACGGGCTCTGGGAGATGCGTGGCGCGAAGCGGCATTTCGTGTATTCGAAGGTCATGGCGTGGGTCGCGGCCGATCGCATGGTCAAGGCCATCGACGAGTTCGGCTTCGACGGGCCACGCGAGCGCTGGGCGGCGCTCCGCGACGAGATCCACGAGGACGTCCTGCGGCACGGCGTTCACCCCGAGCACGGATACTTCGTGCAGGCCTACGGGTGGGATGAGCTCGACGCGAGCCTCCTCCTCATCCCGCGGGTCGGGTTCCTCCCGTACTCGGACCCGCGCGTCGTCGCGACCGTCGACGCCGTGCAGCGCGAGCTCCGCGCCGACGGCTTCGTGATGCGCTACCGTCCCGAGGCGAGCAACGACGGGCTGCCTGGCGGCGAGGGGGTCTTCATCGCGTGCTCGTTCTGGCTCGTCACGGCACTCGCCGGACTCGGCCGGCTCGACGAGGCCCGCGACCTCTTCGAGCGTCTGCTCACGCTCCGCAACGACGTGGGCCTGCTGAGCGAGGAGTGGGACCCCGAGTCGAAGCGCCAGCTCGGAAACATGCCCCAGGCCTTCAGCCATCTGGGCCTCGTCGGCGCGGCGATAGCCCTGCGCGAGGCCGAGCGCGCCGCCGAGGCCGAGCGAGCCGCCGAGGCCGAGCGCGCCGCCGAGGGCGAGGCCGCGGCGGGC
>NZ_JBKZWT010000332.1:0-3864 GCF_047759905.1 Sinomonas sp. G460-2
TGACCACCTCATGGACCGCAACGTGGACGGGCTGATCTTCTGCGGTCCTTGTGGCTCTTGGGGCTCTGTTCGATCAGCTCCCCGTGCGGGCCGGGCGAGAGCTGCGGCTGACCCTGATGATCCCCTTGCTCGAGGTCCACGTCGCGTACCAGCACCGCGGTCGCCTCGCCCGCGCGCATGCCCGCGTAGACGAGCGCCGCGGTGTAGCGACGGTGGGCCCCGGCGGGGACCGCCTCGAGCAGCCGGCTCAGAACCGCGAGGGCGTCCACCTTGACCGACGGGGTGCCGGACCACCTCACCATCGCCGCCTCGATCAGCGGCGAGGTACCTGCTCAGGGCGCCGAAATTCCCCGACCCAAACACCTACCAGGTCGAGCACAGCTTCACAGTCACCATGAGGCCGAGGGCGGACATCGCCGACGCAGTCCAAGACGACTACCGCACCAACCTTGTGCAGCGAGTCATCGCCGCCGCGGCCGTAGAGCCTCGCTTCGAAGTCTCCGACCCGGGTATCGTCGTCGAGTTCGTCAAGCTCGACGACAACCGCACCGGGGACGTCGTCCGCTTCGAGACCCGGCTCTCCCGCTCCCACCACCTTTGGCCGGAGACCATGACCATCGACCCCCGCCGCCCCAACTCGGATACCGCGGTCAAGCAGACTCACCGGTTCTGGACTCCCGAGGAAGAACGCCTCACCTCCGGGCAGGACCTCACCGACGCCCAGGTCTCCGGGCTCACCGGACGCTCCCTCGTCGCCATCCGCAGACGACGGCAGCAGCTCCGCTTCAGGTGCCGCCCCGTCTGACAGAACAACACCTGTTGAAGACCTGAGCAGGCGCACAACGAAGGACAGCTGCGAGTTCGGGGCTTCGGGGGAGGGGCTACTGAGGCAGCCGTGCAGGCTTGTCGAGGCTGGCGCCCCCGGCTGTCTCGGGCTGGCCGCGCCAAATCGGGAAGCCCGCCCAAGGACGGTCCTTACTGGGCAGGAAGACCCGGTCTACATGGAAGGCCCTCCGGCGGTGCCGTCCGGAGGCCACGGCCCACACGACATCGACAAGTTCCCCGTCGCGAGCCATCGAGACGGCATAGCCATGGATTTCGGTGCCCCCGTCCCTGACCACCACCCTTTGGGCGGTGCGAAGGATCCACCGCGAGCAACCCGGGCCGGTGGCAGCCGTGCCCTTCGTGCCGCCGGCGGCCCTTCCTGGCCCGGAGGATTCCGTTCCCTGCGCCGATCCTGCGCTCATGCCACGATCGGCCCGGGGTCCTGCTCCTCGGGGACCTGCCTGTGGGGAGGGGCGCCCATACCGCCTTGGCCCCTGACCCCCAGGCCGTTGCGGTGCAGGGCTGCCACGATCGACTGCTCCCGCCGGGCCAAGGCAGCGGCGCGGGCTGGATCCCGGCCCTCGGAGCCTCTGAGGCCGTCCTCGACCAGGGCGAGCTGGACGATGAGCTCCCTGACTGTGGCATGGTCCAGATCAGTCTCGGAAGCCTTGCGTGCCGGCGAGTCGTCCTCGTTCCCCGGCGCTGGGGGATTCATGTCCAAAGGCTATCCGTGATAGGACGGCCCGTATTCACCCCAGAGGGTGTACTCTTTTGCGCCGTCGCGTCCGCAGCAGTCAGGTGTCGCTCGGACGATCGAGGACACGGCTGCCCTCGACCCCGAGGCCGTCGACCGCATCGACCACATCGCCCGCTGACCCCTGGGGCTCAGTCTCAGTCCGCCTGCCTCTTCCGCTCAGGGCCTCGTACGGGGCATCAGGCCGGGGCGGGTCGGCCTCGGCGGGCGTGTCCTCCTCAGAGCCAGGATGGTGACGTCGTCTGAGTGCTTGTGGCGCAGGGCGTGGTCCATGGCGGCATCGACGATGCGTTCGGGCGTGAGGTCCCCGGCGGGGGCGGAGCGGGCGAGCGCTGCCAGCGCCGCTTCGATGCTGGGGAAGAGGTCGAGGACTCCGTCGCTGAGGACCACGAGGGTCTCACCGGGGCGGAGGCGCTCTTCGCCGAGTCCCCAGTCGTCGTCGCGCTTGACGCCGATGGGCAGTCCTCCGGTGCGCAGCCGGCGCGGCGTGCCGTTCTGGCCAAGGACGGCTGCGAGGCCGTGCCCGGCGTCGACATAGCAGAGGCCCCCGGTGGCTGGGTCGAGGCGGGCGGAGAAGAGGGTCGCGAAGCTCTCGGTGTCCTCGAAGAGCTCCTGCGATGCAATGGCGGCCCTCCTGATGGTGGTGAGCTGGTCGTTGAACCTGGAAGCGCCCATCAGGACCGCCCGGAAAGAGGCGGCGATGAGCGCGGCGGGGATGCCTTTGCCCATCACGTCGGCGAAATGGATCTGCAGGGTGCCGTCCTGGAGCAGCTGCCAGGCGAAGAAGTCCCCGCCGATTGAGCCCGAAGGCGCGCACCTGCCGGCGATCCGGTATCCGGGCAGCTCGGGCGAGGCATGCGGCAGCAGCATCCGCTGGACCTGGGCGGCGCGGTCGAGCTCGCCGGAATATGCGATCTCGCTTTCGACCAGGCCGGCAAGGACAACGAGGACCTTCCGGTCCCTGCCCGAAAGGGACCGGCGCTGAGTGTCCATGACGCACAGGGAACCGATAGGCTCTCCGTTCGGGGCGTGGACCGGGTGTCCGGCGTAGAACCGCACGCCGTCCGCGGCGAACCTGCCTCCCGCGAAACGCGGGTCCTCGGAGGCGTCCTCGACGACTAGGGTGGCGTCCTGTTCCAGGGTGTGCGCGCACATCGACTCGGCCAGCGGCTCCTGTTCGAGCCCACCCAGTCCAGCCTCGGCCTTGGTCCACTGTCGGTCGGCGTCTACGAAGTTGATCGCTGCCATGGGTGCCTCGAGCAGCGCACAGGCCGCCTCGACGAAACGGTCGAAGCGTCCCTCCCGTGGCGTGTCGAGTATCCCAGTGCCGCGCAGAGCCCCGAGGCGTCGCCGGTCCAGGGCCATCCGATGGACCCTCTCCATCCACTCCATGACGGTCAACCTACCCCCGCACCCGGCCTGACCGCCGCCGGCACCGTTCGGGCGTCCGCAACCGAGGGCCCGCGGCACGAGGCCTGGGCGGGCACCCGCTCACCCAAGCCGCCACACGGAAACGGAGCAAGGCCCGCCGGAGCCGGTCGGCGGGCAACCTCCATCCACTTGCGGCAGCGGAGCAACACCGCCCCGCCTTAGCCTCGCGGTAGGGCCCCGGCCTTGCGCAACGAACGGCCGGGAAGGCTCGGCCCGGCGGCCCGCCCCCTCTGAAGGGGCCCCGTCGCCCAGGGCTGCGCGCAGCCGCATGCCCGCGGCAACGATCCTGCCACCCCTCAGGCGGCCCGGAAGGACTGGACGCAGCAGAGATTCTCGTAGAGTGCCCCGTTCAGGATGCCACCCGTGCGAGCCCACGAGACGGAGGAGGCGCCACTTCGCCTCATGGCACGGGCGCGGCCTCTCCAGCGCGTCCCGAAGAATTACGAGCCCCTGCCCGGCAAGAGTGTCCTCGTCCGCACTGGCCATGGTCCCATCCCCCAAGATTTCAACCATGCAAGGGAGTGTGGAGGCAGACCGGCCGTTCTGTCCACCCTCCAGGCCGCAGAACCTTCTCGTCCCCAAGTGCCGCGGATTGAGCCAGCTAGTGCCCGCCCTCAGCGGTGAGTCCCACGCGGGCGTCGGCGATCGCCGTCGTCAGCTGTTGCACCATGTCCGCGACGAGGGCGAGCTGCTCCGGGGTGTAGTCGGCGAGGACGGGGAGCAGGTGCTCGACCATGGGGTCGAACATCTCGCGGCCCGTCGCGCGCGCGCTTGGTGTCGAGGCGAGGAGGATCTGGCGCCGGTCCTCGGCGCTGTGCTGGCGTTTGAGGTGGCCCGAGGCCTCGAGGCGGTCG
>NZ_JBKZWT010000333.1:0-3858 GCF_047759905.1 Sinomonas sp. G460-2
CCGGTCCCGGCGCCCGGTCCCGGAGCCCGCTCCGGGCGCCCGGTCCCATGGCCCGGTCCCACGGGCCCGGTCCCTCGATTTGGTTGGATGTTCACTGGTTGGTAACGTAGTCAATGCGCCGCGGGGTGGAGCAGTTCGGTAGCTCGCTGGGCTCATAACCCAGAGGTCGCAGGTTCAAATCCTGTCCCCGCAACCACAGATTCATGCAGACCTGTTCAAGGAAACTCGTCTGCGGAACACGTAGCGAAGGCCCGAACCGACGAGAGTCGGTCCGGGCCTTCGGCGTTCCTGGCGCGGGAGCTTCTCAGCCCCGGTGATTCCTCAGAGCTTGTCGAAGTCGGCCTCGTCGACCACGGGCAGCTCTCCGGCCGCGGGGGCCGCGCCCTTGCCCGCCGAGAGGGCCGCGGGGGCCGAGCCCTGCTTGAGGGCGGCGAGCCGCGCCTCGACCTCGGTCTGCTCCCCGAGGTCCTCGAGCTGGTTGAACTGAGCGTCGAGGCTGCTCGCCGCGAGCTCCTGCTGGCCGCGGACGCGCGCCTCTTCGCGGCGGATCTTCTCCTCGAAGCGGCCCACCTCGCTCGTCGGGTCCATGATGTCGATGCTCTTGAGCGCGTCGTTGACCTGGGTCTGCGCGGCTGCGGTGCGGCTGCGGGCTACGAGCTCGTTGCGCTTTGAGGTGAGCTCGTTGAGCTTGCCCTTCATCTGGTCGAGGCCGGTCTTGAGCCGGTCGACGACCTCGCTCTGGGCCGCGATGGTCGGCTCGGCGGCCTTCGCCTCGCTCTCCGAAGACATCTGGCGCTGGATCGCGACCTTGGCGAGGTTGTCGAACTTCTGAGCATCTGCGGCGTTGCCGGCGGACCGGAACTCGTCCGCCTTGCGCGAGGCGGCGAGGGCCTTGTTGCCCCAGTCCTGTGCCGCCTTGACGTCCTCAGCGTGGTCGTCCTGGAGCATCCGGAGGTTGCCGATGGTCTGCGCGATCGCGGACTCGGCCTCCGAGATGTTGTTGCTGTAGTCGCGGACCATCTGGTCCAGCATCTTCTGGGGGTCCTCCGCCTGGTCGAGCACCGCGTTGATGTTGGCCTTCGCCAACTGCGTGATGCGCCCGAAGATCGACTGCTTTGCCATGGTGTGGTGCTCCCTTTCTATGCCTCGGCCGGGTGCCGCGGCGCTGCTTGATTCGATGTTGATGGATCAGAAGCTTCCGCCGTCGCCGCCAAACCCGCCGCCGTCGCCGCCGCCGAACCCGCCGCCGTCACCACCCCAACCGCCGAAGCCGCCGCCATCTCCGCCGCCGCCCCAGCCGCCACCGCCGCCCCACGAGTCGCCGTCGTGGTGGTGGCCGCCGTTGAGGATGTTGTCGATGAGGATGCCGCCAAGGATCGCGCCGCCGATGCCGCCACCGTAGTTGCGGCCGCCGCCCCAGCCGCCGCCGAAGCCTGCGAATTGGTCGACGTCCTGCTGCGCGATCTGGGCCGCCTGCTGCGCGAGTGAGTTGGCCTGCTCCGCGTACGCGAGGGCCGAGGTCGGATCGCTCTGCGCAATCGAGAGCGCGTAGTCGAGGTTCCGCTGGGCCTCAGCGAGGCGGGTACGGGCCTCCGTGCCAACGCCGCCGCGGCGGGCCGCGATGTAGTCGCTCGTCGCGCCGATGGCGTCCTGGGCGGACCGGATGGCCTGCTGGAGCGACGCCGCGGCGCGCTGGGCCTGCTGCTCCTTGTCCCGGACGCCCGTGAGCACCTCGTCGAGCTGCTGATGGGCCTTCTCGACCCGTGCGAGCACGGCCACCGGATCGATCTTCGCGCCTGTGAGCTCCTGGCGGGCCTGGGCGAGCGCGGCCTCGACTCCCGCGATCGGCCCGGCAAGCTCGCCGTTCTGGCCGCCCTGCGCCATGGCCTTCGCCTGGGCGAGGTCGTTCTCGGTTTCGGCGAGTGCCGAGCTGAGATTCTCCTTCGCGGAGCTCAGCGCCGCGGACGTCTTGTCGATTGCGTCGAGCAGCACACCGCTCTGGTGCAGCGCCTCTTCCGCTGCCCGCACGGAGACCGCCGCGGGTCCGGTCTGGTTCTGGGCGAGCGCCTGCCGGGCCTGTCCTGAGGCGGACTCGACGAAGGCGAGCCGGTCCTTTGCCTGCGCGATGTTGTCCGAGACCTGCTTGACCGCCGATTCCGCGTACTCGTCCCGCAGCGCGGCGAGCGCCTGCTCGGCTCCGGTGAGCCGCGCCGTCGCCCGCTGCACGCCGGCGGCGACGTTGTCGAGGGCCGACGGCGCGTTGCGTTCGAGTTCCCGCAGCGAGTCGAAGTCAGCCTTCTGGTCCGCGAGGGAGCGGATGGCGGCCTCGGTGCGCTGGATGATTTCGCCGAGCCACACGCGCTGCTGCTGCGGTGTGTCGGGGATGTGATCGTCGAGCTGCTGCTGGAGCTTGAACGATTCGCTCAGCTGCGACTTCGCTCCGGCGAGGGCCTTGGAGAAGTTGCCCACGGCGTCGGCCCCGTACGAGGCCTCCGCGAAGCCGAGCTCCTGCTCGCCGGACTTGATGGCGTCGTCGGCCTGCACGAGCAGGCCGCTCGCACGCTTGCGCAGCTCCTCGAGGCTCAGGCCCGCGAGCGAATCCGGGGCGGAGCCGTCGGCCGGGACCGCCTGGGTGATGGCCCGACGACGCCGGCGCGAGAGCGCGTAGACACCCGCCGCCCCTGCGGCGACGACGACGCCGCCCACGATCCACGGGGTCGCGTCGCCCGAGGACACATTGCCGCTCCCGCCGCCGGCGGCGTCGCCCACGGCCTTCGCCGTGTCGATCGAAGCCTGGGCGTAGTCCTTCTTGCCGTTCGCGAGGTTGGGCACCACTGCGTTCTGGGAGATGTTGGAGATCTTGGAGTAGACCTTCGTGTTCGCCGAGTTCGCCTCGATCTGGTACTGGCCAGACTTCGCGATCGCGAGGAGAACGTCCGAGGACCCCATCTGCTTGTTCTTGGCCACGGTCTGGGCCCACGCCGTGCGGTCGGACGGGTTCGTGAACGAGTCGACGATGACGACGTACAGATTGACCTTGTGCTGGGAGACCAGGTCGGTGATCGCCTTCTCGACGTCGCCCTTCTTGCTCCCGAGGGCGTTGGTCGGGTCGACGATGTTGGTGCCGGACGGGATGCTCACGGGATCCGTGGCCCACGCCGGGGAGGCGGCCGGCAGCAGCGCGAGCGCCAGGGCACCGACAGCCATCAAGAGAGTCTTCAGCGTGGATCGCACTTCAAAGCCCTTCGCTCGGCTCCGGGGACAACCCCCGGAACGCCTGTGCCCCCATTTGAGCGTCCCAGCCAACGCCAGCCACCGCCGCGGGACGCTGTGGCATGTCGCTTTCGATTCTAGGGGGCCGTTTTGACACGGGTCCACCGCGCCCTGTGCGCCCCCAGCGAACAGGGCGAACGGCCGACGGCGCCCGAACGTTGGGCGTTTTGGCGGCGGTTGAGGCATTCGGCTGACTTCCAGAAATCTTTCAGACAACAGATGCGTGACGCACAGCATCGCGGTCCATAGTTGTGATCGACACGAAAGGATGAGCAGCATGAGCGAAACCCCAGAGAGCCCTGCCGAGGACCGCGGACAGGCGCCCCAGGGAGGCGCGACGCCGGAGCGGCCTACCGTTGCTCCCCAGAGTGCGCCTCAGGGGCCCGCGCACGGCGCGGACGCCTCGCCGACCGAGCAGATCCACGGATCCGGAGCGCACGCCGCATCGCAGGGCCAGCAGCCCACGCAGAATTACCAGGCACAGCCCACGCAGTCTCAGCCGACCCAGCAGCAGCCCACACAGCAGCAGCCCACGCAGGAGCAGCCGCGCTACGGGCAGTACGCCGCCCAGCCCGCGCAGCCGTC
>NZ_JBKZWT010000334.1:0-3844 GCF_047759905.1 Sinomonas sp. G460-2
ACCAACCCCCACGGCCAAGGCTGCTGAACCCCGGATCCCATTCCGGCGGGACCTTCCGGCCCGCGACTGCTGCCCTGACCCGCATCTCCGGTGCAGATTCCCCACGCAATTGCGGGTCAGGGCAGCGGATGCGGCTCAAGGCAGCAGATGGGCTAGCCCCGCGAGCCGCCCGCCGCCGTCGTCAGCGATGGGTCTCAGAATGCAGCAGGGGCCGGCATCCCCGTGGATGCCGGCCCCTGCCGTGAGTCTGACGTGTGGGTCAGAGCGCGTTGACCTTCTTGGCGATGCCCGACTTGCGGTTCGCCGCCTGGTTCTTGTGAATGACGCCCTTGCTCACAGCCTTGTCCAGCTTCTTGCTGGCGCGCTCGAGCGCAGCAGCCGCGCGGTCCTTGTCAGCTGCCTCGACCGCCGTGTTGACGGCGCGGATCAGCGTCTTCAGCTCGGACTTCACGGCCATGTTGCGCTGCCGGGCCTTCTCGTTGGTGAGAATGCGCTTCTTCTGGGACTTGATGTTCGCCACGTGTGTGAACTTTCTTGTTTTGCTGACAGGGTCTAGAGGGCTTTCAAACCGGCCTCGACTGAGCGGCGTGGGGATGCCTTTGGCGGCCGGCTATCAGTGCCCGTCGACCTGCACGGACACACAGCAGTCCATCTTAGCAGAATGACCACACCCATGCCCGGCGCCGGCATCCGGCGTGGCGACCGCCGGGGCTCGGCGGTGCACCCCGATCCATGGGAGACTGGGAAGTCAGCAATCGCCACAGGCCTGCTTACCACGACGCAGTAATCATCACACAGCAGTAGAGGACGTACAGGGTGTCTCCAATGGCCCGCACCGCGCCGGTGCCCGCCGCGACCGATCCGTCGATCATCCGCAATTTCTGCATCATCGCGCACATCGACCACGGCAAGTCGACTCTGGCCGACCGCATGCTGCAGTTCACCGGCGTCGTCCAGTCTCGGGACATGAAGGCCCAGTACCTCGACCGCATGGACATCGAGCGCGAGCGCGGCATCACCATCAAGTCGCAGGCCGTGCGCATGCCGTGGGAGCTTGACGGCGTCGCCTACGCCCTCAACATGATCGACACGCCGGGACACGTCGACTTCACGTACGAGGTCTCGCGCTCGCTCGCGGCGTGCGAGGGCGCCGTCCTGCTCGTGGACGCGGCCCAGGGCATCGAGGCCCAGACGCTCGCGAACCTGTACCTCGCGATGGAGAACGACCTCCACATCATCCCGGTCCTGAACAAGATCGACCTCCCGGCGGCGCAGCCGGAGAAGTATGCCGAGGAGCTCGCGAGCCTCATTGGGGGAGACCCGGACGACGTCATGCGAGTGTCGGGAAAGACCGGCATTGGCGTCGAGGGACTGCTCGATCGCATCGTTCGGGACATCCCTGCCCCGGTCGGCAACGCGAACGCGCCCGCGCGCGCCATGATCTTCGACTCCGTCTACGACACCTACCGCGGCGTCGTGACTTATGTCCGCGTGGTGGACGGGGCGCTCTCGCCCCGCGAGCGCATCCAGATGATGTCCACGAAGGCGAGCCACGAGCTCCTCGAGATCGGCGTCATCTCGCCCGAGCCAATCCCCAGCAACGGCCTCGGAGTCGGCGAAGTGGGCTACCTCATCACTGGCGTGAAGGACGTGCGCCAGTCCAAGGTCGGCGACACGATCACGAACCTCTCGCACCCGGCGGCGAAGTCCCTTGGCGGGTACCAAGACCCGAAGCCCATGGTGTTCTCGGGCCTCTACCCGCTCGACGGCTCGGACTACCCGGACCTCCGCGACGCGCTCGACAAGCTCAAGCTCAACGACGCCGCGCTCGTGTACGAGCCGGAGACCTCGGCGGCGCTCGGCTTCGGCTTCCGCGTCGGCTTCCTCGGCCTCCTGCACCTCGAGATCGTGCGGGAGCGCCTCGAGCGGGAGTTCAACCTCGACCTCATCTCGACCGCCCCGAACGTCATCTATGACGTCACGCTCGAGGACAAGTCGATCGTGACGGTCACCAACCCGAGCGAGTTCCCGACCGGCAAGGTCAAGGAAGTCCGCGAGCCCATGGTGTCCGCGACGATCCTCGCGCCGAACGAGTTCGTGGGCGCGATCATGGAGCTGTGCCAGGGCCGCCGCGGCCAGATGAAGGGCATGGACTACCTCTCCGAGGACCGCGTCGAGCTGCGCTACTGGATGCCTTTGGCTGAGATCGTGTTCGACTTCTTCGACCAGCTCAAGTCGAAGACGCGCGGCTACGCGTCCCTGGACTGGAAAGCCGACGGCGAGCAGGCCGCGGACCTCGTCAAGGTGGACATCCTGCTCCAGGGCGAGACCGTCGACGCGTTCAGCGCGATCACTCACCGCGACAAGGCCTATTCCTACGGCGTCATGATGACGTCGAAGCTGCGCGAGCTCATCCCGCGCCAGCAGTTCGAGGTGCCGATTCAGGCCGCGATCGGCTCGCGCATCATCGCGCGCGAGAACATCCGCGCGATCCGCAAGGACGTCCTCGCGAAGTGCTACGGCGGCGACATCACGCGTAAGCGCAAGCTGCTCGAGAAGCAGAAAGAGGGCAAGAAGCGCATGAAGATGGTGGGCCGAGTGGAGGTCCCCCAAGAGGCGTTCATCGCCGCGCTCACCACCGACGAATCGAAGGACAAGGCCAAGAAATAGCGTGCGAGCGTTTCCAGCAAACGTCGGGACGGCGGTGAACTAGGTGCCTAGCGCTCTTCCCCTCGGGGACCACGCACCGGCCGACGGCGTCCTGCCGCCTCAGGCGGCCGTCGGCGCCGAGGCGCGGGGCTTCTCGCTCTACGCCCACATCCCGTTCTGCACCGTCCGCTGCGGGTACTGCGACTTCAACACGTACACGGCCGCGGAGCTCGGCGGCGGCGCGTCGCAGGCCGAGTACGCGCAGACTGCCGTGGGCGAGGTGCGCCTCGCGGCCCGTGCGCTCGACGCCTCAGGCGTGCCGCGCCGTCGTCTGTCGACGGTGTTCTTCGGCGGCGGGACGCCCACTCTCCTCCCGGCCGGAGACCTCGCCGCGATTCTTGGGGCTGCGGTCGGCGAGTGGGGCCTCGAGCCCGGCGCGGAGGTGACCACGGAGGCCAACCCCGACTCCGTGACGCCCGATTCGCTCGCCGCCCTGCGGGACGCGGGCTTCACGCGCGTCTCGTTCGGCATGCAGTCCGCCGTTCCGCATGTGCTCCGGGTCCTGGACCGCACGCACACCCCAAGCCGCGTCCCCGAGGCCGTGCGCTGGGCGCGGGAGGCCGGCCTCGACGTGAGCCTCGACCTCATCTACGGCACCCCCGGCGAGAGCATCGATGATTGGCGCGTCTCGCTCGACGCCGCGCTCGAGTGCGAGCCCGACCACGTGAGCGCGTACGCGCTCATCGTGGAGGAGGGCACGAAGCTCGCCGCACAGATCCGCCGTGGTCAAGTCCCCGACGTGGACGACGACGACCACGCCACCAAGTACGAACTCGCCGACGCGGCGCTCGGGGGAGCGGGCTTCCACTGGTACGAGGTGAGCAACTGGGCGCGCGGTGCCGCGGGCGACGCCCCGCAGGACAGGCGTTTCGAGTGCCGCCACAACCTCGCCTACTGGCGGGGAGGCGATTGGTGGGGCGTCGGCCCAGGCGCCCATTCCCATGTGGGCGGCGTGCGCTGGTGGAACGTCAAGCACCCGCGCGCCTACGCAGCGCGCCTCGCAAGCGGTGCCTCGCCGGCCGCGGGCCGGGAGACGCTCGACGCCGAAACCCGGCTCGAGGAGCGGATCATCCTGGGGTCAGAAGTCATGTCTGTTGTGAACTCGGAAATGGTCCACTGCGGACCAGAATTCCAC
>NZ_JBKZWT010000335.1:0-3817 GCF_047759905.1 Sinomonas sp. G460-2
CGACTTCAGGTGCAGCGGGCGCTTCCGCGAAGGTCCGCAGAATCGGTGCGGCCGGGGTGACGGTGCGCGTCAGAACGGGGGGCGCCGCGGCCGTCCGCGCGCCGGACGTCCCGGCGGTCTTCCGCACCGACGTCCGCTTCGCGGCAGTGCGCTTGGGCTCCGTCGCGGGGGCAGGCCCGTCCTCGTCGTCGTCCTCGTCGTCGAAGAGCCCCGCGAAAAGGTCGTCGAAGTCGTCCTCGTCGTCGTGGCCGAGATCCGGGCCCTGGCCGAAGCCCTCCTCGTACTTGGAATCGAGGTCTGAGCGATAGTCCTCGTCGTAGTCGTCGTAGGCGGAACGCGCGGCCAAGACTGTCATGGGCTCCAGGTTCTCCTCGAGGTCGGCACAGACGCCCGCGGGCGCGCACGAGCGCGTCCGATTCCAGACGAATGAGAGGGGTGGGCCAGTCGCGGCGGCGGCTGGGCCTTAAGAGCTTAGCAAGGCCGTGTTCGCCTTCGGTTCACTCGGCAGCCAGCTCCGGGCTCCGGTCCGCTTCTCCGCGCCCGACACGCCCAAACACCGCGACACGCCGGACTGTCCTCAGGACATCGGCGAAGAAGCGGACCAGAGCACGGCTACCCGCAGAATCAGGGTGGCGCGGCCCCGGAATCATCGGGCAGACTGAAGTGTTCTCTCTATCGCAGGTCTTGGCTCAAGGCCCCTGCTGTTTGAGACCGTTCTCTGACACCGCTCTTTGACACCGCGCCCAAAACTCTCTCAGGAGACACCCTGTGACGCCCGCGTCCCACCCTCAGATTTCCCGCGAGAACCGCCTCGTTATCACCGCACTCGTGACGGCGACGTTCGTCGTGATCCTCAACGAGACGATCATGAACGTCGCCCTTCCGCGGCTCATGGCCGAGCTCCACATCGACGCGTCCACGGTTCAGTGGCTCGCGACGGCGTTCATGCTCACCATGTCGGTCGTGATTCCCACCACAGGCTTCCTCCTCCAGCGGCTCGCGCGCCGGACGGTCTTCGTTCTCGCGATGAGCCTCTTCAGCGCGGGCACACTGCTCGCGGCGCTTGCGCCGGGCTTCGGCGTGCTCCTTCTGGCCCGCGTGGTCCAGGCCTCCGGGACGGCCATCATGCTGCCCCTGCTCATGACGAGCGTCCTCACCCTCGTGCCCGTGGCCCGCCGCGGCCAGGTCATGGGAACGGTGAGCATCGTGATCTCCGTCGCACCGGCCATCGGCCCAACAATCTCTGGTCTGATCCTTCAGTTCCTCTCGTGGCGCTTCATGTTCCTCACGGTCCTGCCGATCGCCCTCGCGGCTCTCGTGTTCGGCGCGCGGAAGCTCGGCGGCTCCGCCGAGGCCGAGCGCCCGCGGCTCGACGCGTTCTCGGTGGTCCTCACGGTGCCCGCGTTCGGTGGCGTCGTGTACGGGCTGAGCCAGCTGAGCGGCGACGGAAGCGGCCTCGGCCCGGCGCTCCCGCTCGCGGTTGGCGTGGTGGCCCTTGCGCTGTTCGTGTGGCGTCAGCTTGCCCTGCAGCGCTCGGGCTCCCCGCTCCTGGACCTCCGCGCGTTCACCTACCCGATGTACACGGTGGCCACCGCGCTGCTCGTGGTCGGCATGATCGCGCTGTTCGGCGTCGTGATCCTCCTGCCGATCTACCTCCAGCAGGTGCAGGGCCTCGACACCCTCTCGACTGGTCTCCTGCTCTTGCCGGGCGGCCTCGTCATGGGCCTCCTCTCCCCGACGGTGGGCAAGTGGTTCGACCGCGTCGGGCCGCTGCCGCTGACCCTCACGGGCACCGTGCTCATGACCGCGGTGCTGTTCGCCCTCGCTTTCCTGAACGCCGGGACCCCGGTGTGGCTCGTCCTCGTGATGCACGTGCTCATGTCGCTCGGCCTCGCGCTCCTGTTCACGCCGGCGTTCACGAGCGGGCTCAACCCGCTCCCGCCGCACCTGTACAGCCACGGTTCGGCGATCCTGAGCACGCTCCAGCAGGTAGCCGGCGCCGCCGGGACCGCTCTCCTTGTGGGCGTCATGGCCGGGCAGGCGCACTCCTCAGCCGCATCCGGGGCGGCGACGTCCGCCATCGAGGCGCAGCTGAGCGGCTTCCGTTCCGCGTTCCTCGTCGCGGCGTTCGTCGCGATCGCTTCGGTCGCGCTCGCGGCGTTCCTCCGGAACCGGCCATCGCTTCCCGCGCCCGAGGGCGTTGAGCCGGCCGCGGCGGTCCACTAGGCCGCGCCGCACCCTCTCGTTGCGCCGTCACCTCCGCAGGGTGCGCACCCCGCTGAGGTGACGGCGCAACTCAAGCGCTGAAGCCGCCGTCGGCCTTGAGCAGTTGGCCGTTGATCCAGCCGCCGGGCCCACTCACGAGGAAGGCGACGACCGCGGCAACGTCCTCAGGTCTGCCGAGCCGCCCGCCGGGCTGGCGGGCGGTGAGGGCGTCGCGCGTCGGATCGTCCATCCACCCGGTGTCGATCGGCCCCGGGTTGAGGACGTTCGCGCTGATGCCAAGGTCGCCCAACTCGCGAGCCGCGGCGAGCACGATCCGATCGAGCGCGCCCTTGCTGGCTCCGTACGGGAGGTTGTGGACGGTGTGGTCGCTCGTGAGTGCCACGATCCGCCCGAGCCCGTGAAGCCCCTCGGGGAACTGCTCCGCGAACGCCTTGACGAGCAGCCAGGCGGCGCGCGCGTTGACGGCGAAATGCCGGTCGAAGGATTCGACGTTCGTGTCGAGGATCGAGGAGTCCACCGATTCGGCGTGGCTCAGCACGAGCGCCTGAATCGGCCGGCCCCCGCTCGCCTCCGCGAGCAGCCGAGCGGGCGTCGCCGGGTCGGTGAGGTCAGCCTCCACGGTGTGGACCACGGCCCCGAGACCCCTCAGCTCGTGCGCGATCTCCGCCACCTGATGCGGCCGGGACGCGAACATCCGCTCGTCGTACGGCGACCAGTAGGAGAGGGCGAGGTCCCACCCCTCGCGCGCCAACTCCCGCGCGATCCCCGCGCCGATTCCCACCGGGCGCCCCACACCCGTGATGACAGCGAGCGGGCGCTCCCCCGGGACGGACGACGGCGCGGGCTGGCTCAGCTGGTCCATGCTGGCCAGCGTAGCCCGCGGCTCACGCAGAGACCGCGAGGCCCGTCCGCGAACGGCGGCCCGCGCGCTGGGACTGGCCCGGCCCGCACTGGGGCTGGCCTGGCAGCTGTGCCACGCTCGGCCTGACCGCGAGGCCGAGGAACGACTTCTCGTAGACCACGTTGCTGCGGACCCGGCGGAACCCCACACGCTCGTAGAGGCCCACGGCGTCCGCCGGACCCTCGGCATCAACCCCGAGGGCCGCGCTGCGGTACCCGGCCGCTTTCGCCGCCGCGAGGACGTCTCCCAGGAGGCGACTCGCGAGGCCGCGTCCTCGCGCAAACCGCCGCGTGCCGACGAGGCTCACGTACAGCTCACCCGGCGCGTACTCGCAGCTCAGAACGTAGGAATCGACTGAGGCCCCGCGCGGCGTCGGCGCGGCTTCTCGTAACGCGACGCGACTGAGTTCGGGCCGGAACGCCGCGGACAGGAGCTGCGCCGCCCACGTTGCCGGGTCACGTTCGGAGGCGCCAGACTGGTCGGCGAACGCCTCGTTGTGGGCCCGACGCGTGGCCTCGACGATCACGCGGTCTGCGACGTCGAGCGGGCGAGACGAGACGGCCGTCCCGGGCGCCGGGGATGTACCGTCGTCGTCGTTCGAGGCTCGGGGCCGCCAGGCTTCGAGGTCGACCTCGAGGTCATGGAGGTAGCGCGCAGGGCGGTAGCCGCGCGCGGCGGCGAGTCGCGCGG
>NZ_JBKZWT010000336.1:0-3809 GCF_047759905.1 Sinomonas sp. G460-2
CGCCGGTGCCGCGCGCGACGTGCCCGTGACCACCTGCTACGTCGCGCTGACTCCGGATCGCGACGAGCTGTTCGGCGCCTCCTACCACGAGGGGACACTCGTCCGGGTCCCGGTCCCTGCCGCAGCCGGCCGCGTACGTACTTATGCCTCGGGCGCGAACACGCACTGCGCCGTCGTGAGCCCGGACGGTCGGTTCGTCTATGCGGCGTCCCTCGGCGACCACAGGATCAGCTGGTTCGACGTCGCCATCGACCCGGCGAGCACTGCCGGAACCGCGGACAACGGCGCGATCGCCCCGAGCGGGCACGTCGCCACCCAGCAGGGTTCCGGGCCGCGGCACCTGCGCTTCAGCGCGGACGGCAGCCGCGTGTACGTGCTGCACGAACTCTCCGGCGACGTCGCGGTCTACGAGCGCGACGCCGCGACCGGCGAGCTCGCGCTCCTGCAGCGAGTCTCCGCCGTCGACGGCATGGAACTCGAGCCGGGACCGGTCCGCTCGGCGAGCACGCCGGATCCGGGCCCCGGCGTCGTGTGGTGCGCCGACCTGCGGCTCACCCCGGATGGCCGGTTCCTCATGGCGAGCGAGCGGTCCACGAGCTCGGTCGCGACGTTCGCCGTGCGCGGCGAGGGCCTCCTCGAGTTCCTCGGCCACACGCGCACCGAGGCCCAGCCGCGAGGCATGGCGATCGACCCGTCGGGGCGGTTCCTCCTCGTGTGCGGGGAGCGCTCGGACCACGTGAGTTCGTACCGGATCGGCGAGGACGGCTCGCTGACCTCTGTCTCCCGCGCGGCGACCGCTGCCGGGCCGCTGTGGATTGAGACGTGGGCGCCTGCCTAACTTGTGCCTAACATTTCGCGGGCACGTTCCGCGCACTTCCGGGGATCCTGCGGAGGGGTGCCTAATATCCGCCTAAGAATGCCACTTGAGGCGTTCTCTCACATTTGCAGACCGTGAATTCTGCTGTTACTTTCGGGCCATGGCCGCCGCACATGCGGCCATGGCCCGACTATATTTGGGGGATTTGTGGCTACATTTTTGAAGACCCGGATTGCACGCACTCTCGCGGCGGCCGGCGTCTCCGCGGGAATTCTTGTGGGGACCGCCATTCCGTCGCACGCCGCCATCGACGGCTGGACCTGGAACTGGTCGAACTGGTGGGAAGCCCACGCTTACATCGAGATCTATAACCCGGGCATCTGCCGCCAGTCGGTGGCGAGGCTCGGCGATGATCGCCGCTTCGGGGAGCGCTCACGCCAGTACAGCTTCGCTCACGTCACTGGCTTCAACTTCACCCATGAGGCTTTCCAACGCGGATGCTGATGAGACGGCTAATAGTCGTCCTGACCAGTGCGCTCACTCTTGTACTCAGCGGCTGCGGAACGCAATCCTCAGGCTCGCCTCCGCGACGGCTCGCTGAAAGCTTCTCGGAGCTGATTGATAGTTATCTCTCAAATCCCGCGTCCAACGATTTTGAACGCGAAGTGTTCGAGCGCGCCAGGGCCACGGGACGCATTGACCAGGCGGATTACGACGAAGCCTTCTCACGCTATACACATTGCATGGCCAGCGGCGGAAAGCCCATCACGATCAAAAGACTTCCGAATGGCCTCTACTGGGAAGGAAATGTGACGGTCGACCCCGGCGAATCCTCGGAACAAGTCGAGAATCTGGCTCTCAATTGCGCCCGAACCTCAAAAGGTTTTATTCCCGAAGCGTACGGGATCCAACAAGAGAATCGGGAACTCACCGGTGATCCCTTTGAGGTGGCCTATCGCTGCCTCGAGCGTTCGGATCTTGTGCCGCAGGGGTACTCGGCGAAGCAGTTCGCGAAAGGATTCCGTGAGCCGAAGGTCGGCGGGGGCAGCTCGCTCGACGACATGCCGTTTGACTTCAAGTCTGACGAAGTACAAGCGTGTCTCGTCGGCGCCAACATGTCAGTCGCGGTCCAGTGAGCCTCTTGGCATTGCTTGACCTGAAACGGTCCCACCCCGACCTCAACGATTTCGAACGTCAAGTTTACCTGCGTGCGAAGGAAACTGGGCGGATCACTCAGGCTGACTACGACGAAGCATATGCACGATACTCCGAGTGTATGACCACAGCAGGTAAACCCGTCGAACTCAGGAAACTTAAGAACGGGCTCTACTATGAAAAACTTGCCCCGATAAGCTCAGATGAATCCACTGAACAGGTCATGATGGTCGTGTCTTCATGCCAGAAGAGCACCACCGGCTACCTTCCCGAACGGTCCGGCCTGGTACCCGACGGATACTCTCTCGAGGAGTACACAAAGACAATGCAGAATCCGAAACCGGGCGGCGGGAGCAGGCTGAGCGACATGCCCTTCGATTTCAAGTCCGACGACGTGCAAGCCTGTCTGATCGGCGCGGGCATTGCTCTGGCCATCGAATGAGGCTGCTATACGCAGTGTGCGGAATGCTGGCAGTCGCGACCCTCGCGGGCTGCACTGCTGGCACTCCGGACCGCACTCCACCACGCAAACTTGCCGGAAGCTTCGAGGAATTGCTTGACCGGACCCTTGCCCGGCCGGGGATCAACGACTTCGAACGCGGGGTGTACCAGCGTGCGAAGGAGACCGGACGAATCGCTCAGGCCGACTATGGCGAGGCCTACTCTCGGCTTTCTACCTGCGCGAGCGAAGGGGGTGAACCCATCACCCTACGAAGACTGAAAAATGGGATCTACCGAGTCAGGACCACGCCTCTGAGCCCCGGGAAGTCTCTCGATCAGGCCATGGATGTGGTCGCGGCTTGCATGAAAACGACCACCGGATTCATTCCGGAGCTCTTCCAGATCCAGCAAATTAATCCAGACCTGTTAGGTGATTCGTTCGAGGCCGAGTATCACTGCCTCGAGCGCTCCGGGCTCATTCCAGAGGGCTACTCCGTCGAAAAGTATAGGAAGTCCCAGTTGGAGGAACCTCCACTCGGGAAACGATCGACCGATGACATGCCGTTCGATTTCGAGTCCGACGAGGTGCAGAGTTGCCTCCTCGGAAGAATGTGAATCGGCCCATTCAAGAGAAACGACTCATGCAGAATCCGCGGCACGCAGTTGCCACCCTATCTATTGCGCTGGTAGCGCTCCTCCTTGGCGCGGGCTCCGCCGCGGCCGTGTGCACCGCAGTCTGGGCCCCGCCCCCGCCAAATCTGTCCGAACCCTCGGCCGCGCGCAGCGTTCCGGTCGTGTTCGTTGACCACCGTGACGAGAGGTCGGCCGCAGCATCGGTCACGACCTCGAAACCGGCATCCGTCTCGCTTGCGAGGGGCGGGATCGTCACGTCCTCGGAGTGCATCGGCGGAGCCTCACTCGAATCCGGCCGCATCGCGGCCTCGATCGACGGCCACCCCGTTCTGAGCCTGGCGACGGCGGTTCCGTTCTACCGGGAGCTCCGCATGGGCGCGTCGGGGGCCGACGTCAACGCCCTCCGCGTGGCGCTCCGGTCGATGGGTCACGACGTGGCGGAGACGGGCGCCTACGATGCCAAGGTCGCAGCCGCGGTGCGCACCATCCAGCTCAAGCACGGCCTCGAGCAGCGCGACGGCAGCCTCTCGCTCCGAGACGTCATGTGGCTCCCGGCCGCCTCGACCGAGGTCCTCTCCTGCGACGCCCTCGTCGGCTCCGCGTACTCCTCAGGCTCGCCGATCCTCACCGCCGCGGGCACCCTCCAAAGCCTGCGGGTCGTGGCGCCCGACGGCGCCGCGTGGACGCCCGGCGCCCGCACCGCCCAATTCGGATCCGCGTCGGCCCCCGTCGGCGAGGACGGCGTCATCACGGAGCCCAGTTT
>NZ_JBKZWT010000337.1:0-3805 GCF_047759905.1 Sinomonas sp. G460-2
GACGTGTACGACGGCGGCATGGCGGTGCGGCGCGAAGTCCTCGGCGACGCGCACGTCGACCGGGCCAACGCGAACACCGACGAGTTCACCGCCGAGTTCCAGAACATGATCACGCGCATCGCGTGGGGCGGCATCTGGACGCGTCCGGGCCTCACGCGCCAGATGCGCTCCGTCGCCGTGCTCACGGCGATGATCGCGCACGGCCACTGGGACGAGTTCGCGATGCACGTGCGCGCCGCGCTCCGCAACGGGCTCACGCGGGACGAGATCAAGGAAGTGATCCTGCAGAGCGCCATCTACTGCGGGGTCCCGTCCGCCAACACGGCGTTCAAGGTGGCGCAGAAGACCCTGGCCGCGATTGACGCTAGCGCTGACACCGCCCAGAACAACCAGGCCGGAAGCCCCGCCGCGGACGAGAGCGCCATCGATTCTGACGTTGAGAAGGAACAGCCATGACCGAAGCATTCATCTACGACGCGATCCGCACGCCGTTCGGCAAGTTCGGCGGCGGGCTCGCCGGGGTCCGCCCGGACGACCTCGCGGCGCACATGGTCCGCAGCATCGTGGACCGTGCCCCGGGGCTCACGCCTGAAGCGCTGGAGGGTGCGAATGGCAAGCACAGCGCGGTGGATGAGGTGATTTTCGGCAACGCGAACGGCGCGGGCGAGGAGAACCGCAACGTCGCTCGCATGGCCACGCTGCTCGCGGGCCTTCCGACCTCGATCCCCGGCACGACCGTGAACCGGCTGTGCGGCTCGTCGCTCGACGCGGCGATGATCGCGTCGCGCCAGATCGCGGTGGGCGACGCCGACGTCGTCCTCGTGGGCGGCGTCGAGTCGATGAGCCGCGCGCCGTGGGTCCTGCCGAAGACCGAGAAGCCGTACCCGGCCGGCGACCTGCAGCTCGCCTCGACGACGCTCGGCTGGCGGCTCGTCAACCCGAAGATGCCCTCGCAGTGGACCGTTTCGCTCGGGGAGGCGACCGAACAACTGCGCGAGCGCCACTCGATCGGCCGCGACCGGCAGGACGAGTTCGCCGCGCGATCGCACCATCTGGCCGATGCGGCCTGGAACGCGGGCTTCTACGACGAGCTCGTGGTCGCCGTCCCGGGCACCGAGCTCACGCGCGACGAGGGCATCCGCCCCGGCTCGAGCGCGGAGAAGCTTGCCGGCCTCAAGACCGTGTTCCGCCTCGACAACGGCGACCGCTCGGGCACGACCTCGGGCGGCACCGTGACGGCCGGCAACGCCTCGCCGCTCTCCGACGGTGCCTCCGCCGTGCTGCTCGGTTCGGAGGCCGCCGCCGGGACCCTCGGCCTCGAGCCGATCGCGCGCATCGCGGGCCGCGCGGCTGCGGCCAACGAGCCGCAGTTCTTCGGCTTCGCACCGG
Source organism: Sinomonas sp. G460-2 (assembly GCF_047759905.1). Taxonomy (NCBI): domain Bacteria; kingdom Bacillati; phylum Actinomycetota; class Actinomycetes; order Micrococcales; family Micrococcaceae; genus Sinomonas; species Sinomonas sp. G460-2. Next base: position 1,390 of record NZ_JBKZWT010000337.1, read on the forward strand.
TCGAGGCCGCGAACCGGGCCCTTGCCAAGGCGGGGATCGGCTGGGACCAGGTGGGCGCCGTCGAACTCAACGAGGCGTTCGCCGCGCAGTCCCTCGCGTGCGTGGACGCATGGAAGATCGACCCCGAGATCGTCAACCGGCACGGCGGCGCGATCGCGATGGGGCACCCGCTCGGCGCGTCCGGCGGCCGGATCCTCGGCACGCTCGCTCGCAGCCTGCAGCGCAGCGGCGAGCGCTGGGGAGTCGCCGCGATCTGCATCGGCGTGGGCCAGGGGCTCGCGGTCGTGCTCGAGAACGTGACTGCCGCGAAGTAGCGTCGAGCGGCGCAGAGGAGGAACAGGTAGAGATGCTGGAATTCAAGGACACCGTCGCCGAGGCGGTCGCGGGCATCGAGGACGGCTCGACCGTGATGATCGGCGGCTTCGGCAACGCGGGGCAGCCGTTCGAACTCATCGACGCGCTGCTCGAGGGCGGCGCGCGGGGGCTCACGGTGGTCAACAACAACGCGGGCCAGGCCGACGAGGGCCTCGCGCTCCTCATCAAGGAGGGCCGCGTGCGCAAGATGATCTGCTCGTTCCCGCGGCAGAGCGACTCGTGGCACTTCGACGCGAAGTACCGCGCCGGGGAGATCGAGCTCGAGCTCGTGCCGCAAGGCAACCTCGCCGAGCGCATCCGCGCCGCCGGGGCGGGCATCGGCGGCTTCTTCACCCCGACCGGCTACGGCACCATGCTCGCCGAGGGCAAGGAGACGCGCCTCCTCGACGGCAAGTGGCAGGTCTTCGAGACGCCCATCCACGCGGACGTCGCGCTCATCAAGGCCCTCAAGGCGGACGGCAAGGGCAACCTCGTGTACCGCAAGACGGCGCGCAACTTCGGGCCGATCATGGCCGCCGCGGCGAAGCGGACGGTCGTCCAGGTCTCGGAGATCGTGCAGATCGGCGGCCTCGACCCAGAGAACGTCGTGACGCCGGGCATCTACGTCAACGCGATCGTGAAGGTGGGCTGAAAGCATGAGTGAAGTGTCGACGTCGTCCGTCCCCCAGAAGAGTGAAGCCCCCCTGGGCCGCGACGACCTCGCGCGGCTCGTGGCTCGGGACATCGCGCCCGGCTCGTTCGTGAACCTGGGCATCGGCCAGCCGACCCTCGTCTCCAACTACCTCACCGCCGAGCAGGACATCACGCTCCACACCGAGAACGGGATGCTCGGCATGGGGCCGGTCGCCGTGGGCGACGAGATCGATCAGGACCTCATCAACGCCGGGAAGATCCCCGTGACGGAGCTGCCCGGCGCGAGCTACTTCCACCACGCGGACTCCTTCGCGATCATGCGGGGCGGCCACCTCGACGTGTGTGTGCTCGGCGCGTTCCAGGTCTCAGCGGCGGGCGATCTCGCGAACTGGCACACCGGCGCGCCGGACGCGATCCCGGCCGTCGGCGGCGCGATGGACCTCGCGACCGGCGCGAAGGACGTCTACGTCATGATGACCCTGCTGACGAAGGACGGGATGTCCAAGCTGGTGCCCTCGTGCACGTATCCGCTCACGGGCGTCGGCTGCGTCACGCGTGTGTACACGGACAAGGCCGTCTTCCTCATCACGGACGACGGCGTGCGGGTGCGGGAGACGTTCGGCGTCACCTTCGAGGAGCTCGAGGGTCTCATGGACGTCCCGCTGCTCGCGGGCTGACGGCTACTGTGGCAGGGGCGGCCGTGCGCCGCATGACCGTCCCCTGAGCCGCATGACCGTCTCCTGTGCCGCATGACCGTCTCTGGGAGGCATGACCGTCCCGCACAGACGACGGTTATGCCTCTGATGGACGGCCATACGGCCTAGAGGACGGTTGTCGAGAGAGGAGAACGCGATGAGCGAGGCCGTGTCGCAACCCGGCGACCAGTTCGTGCAGTCCCTCGCCCGCGGGCTCGCCGTGATCCGCGCGTTCGACGCCGACCACCAGGAGATGACCCTCTCCGAGGTCGCGGCCCGCACGGAACTCACGCGCGCCACCGCGCGGCGCTTCCTGCTCACGCTCGTCGAGCTCGGGTACATGCGCACGGACGGCCGGCGCTTCGCGCTCACGCCCCTCGTGCTGCAGCTCGGATACGCCTATCTCTCGGGCCAACGGCTCCCCGAGCTGGCCCAGCCGTTCCTCGAGGAGCTCTCGCGCCGCGAGGGCGAGTCGACGTCGATGGCCATCCTCGACGGGACGGACATCGTGTACCTCACCCGCATCCACACGCGTCGCATCATCTCCGTGGGCATCTCGCCGGGGACGCGGTTCCCCGCGCACGCGACGTCGATGGGCCGGGTCTTGCTCGCGGCCCTGCCCCCGGCCGAGCTCGACGGGTACTTCGCGGCGGCGAGCCTCGAGCCCCTGACGCCACGGACGCTCACTTCGCGCGAGGCGATCGAGGCGGAGC